>NZ_JAXCID010000059.1:0-17446 GCF_035985125.1 Arthrobacter sp. CG_A4
GCGCACCGGCCGGCCCGGCCTCCGAGCCGTCCCAGGCCCGCAGCCGGAGCGGAATTTCCTTGGTGCCCAGGACAATGGCCAGCGCTTGGGCCAGCCGTGATGCCACACCGGTGCTTGCCGTCATGATCATTGCCTCTCTTCCGGTGGCGTCTCCTGGCCCCAATCTATTCGCAGCCCCCGCGGCCCAACAGGGGCCAGACGTCCCGTAGTTCCTGCCGGACCGTCCCGGGATCCGCCACGGTGCCGCCGCCGTTCTGGTGCTCCCGGGCCGGAGCCCAGGAAATTGCTCAATTACTGGCTGACGGCGGAAACTGCGAGCCGCTGACCTGCGGGTGTGATTGTCATGTCCGCTAAAAACGGCCTCAATCAGCACGCTCCTGGGGTGACTGGTGTCCCTGATGCCCTCCCCTCTCTCGCCCCTCTCTCGCCCCTCTCTCCCCTCTCTTCCCTCTCTTCCCTCTCTTCCCTCTCTCCCCTCTCTCCCCTCTCTCCCCTCTCTCCCCTCTCTCCCCTCTCTCCCCTCTCTCCCCTCTCGCGGAGACGCCGAAGAACGTCCGGCGTCATGGCGGTTTTCGCTGCGGATTCGGCCCGGCGACACAGGACTTTTAACGCAGCGGAAACCATGCGGTGGCGCTCCGTGTGTGGGCAGTGTCGGTAGACTGCATAGCTCGACTAGGTGGAGGGAGGCTCAGGTGGGGCCGCTGCACGATGAAGATGTTCCCCGCTGGTGGGAAGCGCTCGGGCTCCCCGGCCTGATCGACATCCATACCCACTTCCTGCCCGAACGGATGCTGCGGCGGGTCTGGGCCCACTTCGACGACGCCGGACCGCTGGTCGGCCGCCCCTGGCCGATCACCTACCGCTGGGACGAAGCGAGCCGGCTGGCGCAGCTCCGCCGGCTGGGCCTCCGTCACTTCACGGCGCTGACCTACGCGCACCGGCCCGGCATGGCGGCGGACCTCACCGACTTCGCCCTCAAGCTGGCGGCAACCGAGCCGGACTGTGTCCCCAGCGCGACGTTCTTCCCCGAGGTCGGCGTCCTGGAGCAGGTTCAATCGGCGCTGGAGCGCGGCGCCCGGGTGTTCAAGATCCACGCGCAGGTGGGCGGTTTCGACCTGCGCGAGCCGGTTCTCGATCCGGTCTGGGGGCTGCTGGCCGAGTCGGGCGTGCCGGTGGTTGTGCATGTGGGCAGCGGGCCCGTTCCGCGGCCAGGGTTCACCGGCCCCGACAAGCTTGAGGGCGTGATGCGCCGGCATCCCGGGCTGACCGCCGTCGTCGCTCATCTGGGGGCTCCGGAGTATGCCGAGTTCCTTGCCCTGGCCGGGACGTATCCGCGCCTCCACCTGGACACCACCATGGTGTTCACGGACTTCTTCGAGGCCGCCGCGCCCTTCCCGCCCGAACTGCTGCCGCGGCTTGCGGAACTGCCGGACCGGATCGTGCTCGGCAGCGACTTCCCCAACATCCCCTACCTCTACGCCCATCAGCTGGAGTCGCTGGATCGCCTGCGGGACTTGGAGCCGGCGCTCGACGACGACTGGCTGCGCGCCGTCTGCTGGTTCAACGGCAAGCGGCTGCTCGGAGTGTAGCCGGAAAACGGGCCCCTAGTCCTTGCTCCGGGCCCGGCTGGGCTGTACCCGCGGCGGCTCCCCCGGCATCTTCGGGAAGTCCGGCGGGAAAGGCAGCTCCCCCAGCCCGGCGGCGAGATCCCGCTCCCACCAGCCCATCAGGACATCGAGGGTGCCGGCGGTGGAGTGCATCTGCGCCCAGGGGTCACCCGTGGTCCTGAGCCGCTGCGGGACTGTGAGTATGGTGAAGTCCTGGCTGTCCGAGTTCTCCAGTTCGTCCCAGCCGATCGGGCAGGAGACGGTGGCGTTCTCCAGGGCCCTCGGGCTGTAGGCCCCGGCCATCGTGCGGTCACGGTTGGCCTGGTTGAAGTCAACAAAGATCCGGGTGCCGCGCTCCTCCTTCCACCACGCGGTGGTGACCTTGTCCGGCATCCGGCGTTCCAGTTCGCGGGCGGCCGCAATGACGCCATGGCGTACGTCGAGGAACTCGCGGCTCGGCTCGATGGGGGCAAAGACATGCAGCCCGCGGTTGCCGGACGTTTTGATGAAGGACGTCAGCCCCGCCTCGGCGAGGACCGACCGTAGTTCCTGCGCCGCCGGGATCGCGTCCTGGAACCCGGTGCCGGGCTGCGGGTCAAGATCGATCCGCAGCTGGTCCGGATTGTCCGGGTTGCCGGCCCGTGAGGGCCAGGGGTGGAACACGATGGTGTTCATCTGCACCGCCCAGACCGCGGCCGCGATCTCGTCAATGACCAGCTGGGGGTGCGAGCGGCCGCTCGGATAGACCACGGCCACGGACCGCACATGGTCCGGTGCTCCCTTGGGCGGATTCTTCGAATAGAACTGTTCGCCGTCGATGTTGTCCGAGAACCGCTGGAGGGTGACCGGCCGATCGCCGTTCGCTGCCAGGAAGGCATCTCCGACGTCGACGATGTAGCGGGCGAGGTCAAGCTTGGTCAGTCCCAGCTTCGGCCAGAGCACCCTGCTTGGACTTGAGATCCGTTGTTCCCGCGTGCCGTGCGGACCGCTCACGGCAAGCGTGGTTTCTTCCCTGGCCATGCGGACAAGCTACCCCGGGCCGGTGGTGAAGGGAATAGCCCGTTCGTCCGGCGCCTGCTGCGGCGGGAGGTAGTAATGCAGCCCCACCGGCAGACCTGCCGGACCAGAGATGGAGCAGGCCTTCCCCATCTGGCCGAGCCCGAACACAGGAACAATGACGCCGCCGCGAGATACTCCGGGACCGCGAAGGGCTGCGGATGATCCCGCCGTCGGCAGATCAGCCTTTCAGCAGGTCCGCG
This sequence comes from Arthrobacter sp. CG_A4, assembly GCF_035985125.1. Taxonomy (NCBI): domain Bacteria; kingdom Bacillati; phylum Actinomycetota; class Actinomycetes; order Micrococcales; family Micrococcaceae; genus Arthrobacter; species Arthrobacter sp. CG_A4. The sequence continues at coordinate 2,867 of NZ_JAXCID010000059.1, forward strand.
TGGTGCGCAGCGGCGACATTCGGGTGGGCCCGGAGCCGGTAGCGCAGGGCGTTGTCCCCGTAGGTTTCCAGAATCGGGCTGTTCGTCGGATCAACCGACAGGCCGCGGGCCCTGGCCTGGAAATCCGCGCTCACCGCGAGCTGCGGCATCGTTGCGTCAAGCGCGGGATTGTAGAAGAACGGAAGGGACATCCGGTCAGTGCCGCGCAGCGGCGAGATGACGCGGTGCAGGGTTGCCTTGAGGTAGCCGTTCGTGGCCAGTTCCAGCATCTCGCCGATATTGACCACGAAGGTCCCGGGCACCGGCGGTGCGTCAATCCATTTGCCCTGGTAATCGACCTGGAGTCCCCCCTTTCCGGGCTCCACCAGCAGCAGCGTCAGCACGCCGCCGTCGCGATGGGAGCCCACGCCCTGTTTGGGCTCCGGGTTGGATTCCCCCGGATACCGCACGATCTTCAGCAGCGGGAAGGCCCGTGCCGCGAACGCAGCGTCGAAGGTGTCCTCCGCCGCCCCGAGCGAGACCGCCAGGGCGCGCAGGAGAGCGAGTGAGATGCTGCTCAGGCGCTCGGTCCACTCGGACACGATCTGCCGCATGTCGGGCAGGGCCTCCGGCCACAGGTTTGGCCCTTCGAGACGCCAATAGTCCGCGACGCCGGAGCCCGGCTCCACGGTTTCGCGCTCGACGCCGATGTCGATCTGTTCTCGCCAGTCGACAGCGCCGTCCGTAAGTTCGCCGCCCACCCGGGTGTAGCCGCGGAACTGCGGGCTGTGGACGTTTTCGACGGCGAGCTTCTGGTCTTCGGGCAGCTCGAAGAAGCGCCGGGACACCCCGAGTATGGCGTCCGTCAGCTCCTGCGGCACCCCGTGGCCAGCCAGATAGAAGAACCCGACCTCATGCATGGCGTTGCGCAGTTCGTCGCGAAACAGGGATGCCTCTGCCGGGCCCGCATTCAATCGGGAGATGTCGAGGACGGGCAATGTTTCGAGTGGCAACGTCTTAGTCCTTTTCAGTGCACTTGGCAAGCTGGCGCCTGTATTGGCTCCAATATTACGGATTCGACGGCGTCGCGGCTCATTAAGGTGTCGAAATAAGACATCCCGGGCTGCCCTCCCGTGGAGAACGGCATCAGTAAGCTGAAACTCAGTTTCTCTTGACTTGACACTGCGTTTCACGTAGAACAGTGGAATGCTTCCTGACACCGCCGCAGAGAGCCCCACGGCGCCCACCTGCCCCGTCGCTGAACAGCTCTGGACCACCCAGAACTTCTCTGAACGACCCTGAACGACCCTGAACGACCCTCCCAAAGGATGGCTCCGCATGCCCGACTACGACGTCGCTGAACCGCTGGATACGGACTACTACGCTGTCTTCGCAAACATCCCCGACCCCGAGCGCGCGGCGTGGAGCCGGGCCCGGGCCTTCATCGGCGAGGCGCTGCCGCAGATGAACGACTTCTGGGAACGCGCCGAGTTCCCGGCCCACCTCGCCAAGCGCATGGGCGAGCTGAACCTGCTGGCGGACGGAATTGAAGTGCCGGGCCTGGAGCCGATGTCGCCGCTGGCCGCCGGCCTGATCAACATGGAGGTCTCCCGCGGGGACGGTTCACTCGGCACCGTGATCGCGGTCCAGGGCGGCCTGGCGCTGCGCTCGATTGCCCTGTTTGGCTCCGAAGCCCAGCGGGCGGCCTGGCTGGGTCCGCTGGCCCGGGGCGAAAAACTCGGCGCCTTCGCCCTGACGGAACCGGAGCACGGCTCAGATTCCGTGGCGCTGGAAACGACTGCCACGCCCGACGGCGGGGACTACGTCCTCAACGGCGAGAAGAAATGGATCGGCAACGGCGCCGGCGGGGACATCACGGTGGTCTGGGCGCGCGACGACGCCGGAAACGTCCGAGGTTTCCTCGTGGAACAGGACCGTGAGGGTTACGAGGCCGAGACCATCACCGGCAAGGCCTCGCTCCGTGCCATCCACCAGGCAAAGATCAGGCTCAACAACGTCCGCATCCCCCGGACCAATCTTCTCCCCGGCACGCGGACCTTCAAGGACGCCTCCGAGGTCCTGGTGGCCACCCGCCTGGGGGTGGCCTGGTCCGCCCTCGGCCACGCCACCGCCGTTTACGAAGCCGCCTTGAGCTACGCCACGCAGCGCACCCAGTTCGGCAAGCCGCTGGCGAAATTCCAGCTGGTCCAGGACCGGCTGGCCTACATGCTCTCCGAGCTGACCAGCATGCAGCTGCACTGCGTCCATCTGGCGGGACTCGACGCCGCCGGGCAGATGCGCCCTACCCAGGCCTCGATGGCGAAGTACCACAACACCCGCAAGGCCCGCGAGCTGGCGTCCCTTGCCCGCGACATGCTGGGCGGCAACGGCATCCTGCTGGAAAACCACGTGATCAGACACCTTCTGGACATCGAATCCATCCATACCTACGAAGGCACGCAAAGCATTCAGACCCTATTGATCGGCCGCGATGTCACCGGACATAGCGCCTTCGCCTAAGGATTCGTTATGACCACCACTGAGCTTCCCAACGAAACCCCGCTGAGCCCGCTGCGGTTCCTGCAGCGCTCCGCGGAGGTGTTCGGGCACAAGACGGCGATCATCCACGGTGACCGCTCCTACACCTACCGGGACTTCGCGGCCGAAGCCCAGCGTCTCGCCAAAGCGATCAAAGCCAAGATCAGGCCCGGCGACCGGGTGGCATTCCTGTGTCCCAATGTGCCGGAGCTCCTGATCGCGCACTTCGCTGTTCCCCTGGCCGGCGGCGTCTTGGTGGCCCTGAACTCGCGGATGACCGCCCGGGAGCTGCAGTACATCCTGGCGCATTCCGAAGCCAAACTCCTGTTTGCCGATTCCGAACTGCTGGGCACCGTGGCAGGGCTGGACCTGGACCAGACCCAGCTGCTCGACGTCGTCGAGGTGCCGGACAGCACCGTCGGCTCACCGGCGGTCCCGGCAGGACTTGCCGCGACGCAGTATGCGGACTTCCTCGCCGCACCGGCGGGCGGGGACGCCGATCTTCCGTGGGGCGTCCAGGACGAACGCACCGCCATCGCGCTGAACTACACCTCCGGGACCACCGGCAAACCCAAGGGTGTGCTGTATTCGCACCGCGGCGCGTATCTGAACTCCCTCGGTGAAACCATCCACAACCACTTCACCGGCGACACCCGCTACCTCTGGACGCTCCCGATGTTCCACTGCAACGGCTGGTGCACCACCTGGGCCGTGACCGCGGTGGCGGGCGTCCACATCTGCCTGCGGGCGGTGCGGGCAGACAGCATCTGGGACGCCATCGACACGCTGGGCGTGACCAATCTCTGCGGCGCCCCCACGGTGTGCAGCATCATCGCCGAGGCGCCCCAGGCCCACCGGCTGAAGGCACCGCTGCGGATCACGACGGCGGGAGCGCCGCCGTCGCCGTCGATCATCACCTCCCTGGAGGCAATCGGGATCAGCGTGGTCCACGTCTACGGGCTGACCGAGGTGTACGGGCCCTACACGATTTGTGAGTACCAGGCCGAGTGGGACGATCTGTCCGCCCAGGACCGGGCCGTCAGGATCTCCCGCCAGGGTGTGGGAATGCTGCAGGCCGAAACGGCGCGCATCGTGGACCTGGACATGCGCGATGTGCCGGCCGACGGCGCCACCCTGGGCGAGATCGTGCTGCGCGGCAACAACGTTATGCTCGGCTACTTCAAGGATCCCGAAGCCACGGCCGACGCCTTCCGGGGCGGCTGGTTCCACACCGGCGACCTCGGCGTGATGCATCCCGACGGCTACGTCCAGCTCAAGGACCGGGCCAAGGACATCATCATTTCCGGCGGGGAGAACATCTCCACCATCGAGGTGGAGCAGGCCATCATCAGCCACCCTGCGGTGCTGAACGTGGCCGTGATCGGCGTCCCCGACGGGAAGTGGGGCGAACGCCCGGTGGCTTTTGTGATCCGCAGCAGCTCCAATTCGGTGACGGCCGAGGAGATCCGCTCGCACGTCAAGGGCCTGCTGTCCGGGTTCAAGGTCCCGGACAGGATCCTGTTTCCCGATGAACTCCCCCACAACTCCACCGGTAAGGTCCTGAAATCGAAACTGCGCGCCCTGGACCTCAGCGCCACGGACCTCAGCAAGGACGCCATCAGATGAGCCAGCAGGACATCCTCGATGCGGGTACCGCCCGGATCAAGGTCAACGACGGCGACGGCGACGGCGGCGGCGGCGGCGGCGGACCGGATGGTGCGCTGCTAATCTACCGGGATGGCATCGATGGCTGATTTCCGCACCGAGGTGGCCGAAGCCGCCCTGGATTTGTTCACCGACACCGGTTACGACGCGACCAGTGTGGACGACATCGCCCAGTCGGCAGGCATCTCGCGCAGTACTTTTTTCCGCCAGTTCCGCGCCAAGGAAGACGTGATCTTCGCCGACCACGAAGCCCTGCTGGCGGAGCTGACCGCGTACCTGGCCCGGAGCCATGCCGACCCGTGGGCAGCCGTCTGCCTCGCCGCGACGCTGGTCTTCGGAAAATTCTCGGAACGCCGGCTGCAGGCCCAGAAGCGCTACCATGTGGTGCAGGCTGTGCCCGCGCTCCGGGACCGGGAAACGATCATGGTCTCCCGCTACGAGCGGCTCTTCTCTGACTATCTGCGGCAGGCATTCCCGGGCACCTCGGCCCTTGGCGCCATCCGTTTCGCCGCCGCGGTCACGGCCACGCACAACTACGTATTGCGCGAGATGATGCTGGATTCACCCCTGGGCTCCGCCCGGACTTTGGACCACGAGTTGCGGGAGCTGCGCCGGATTTTCGGTGTGCTGCCGCAAGGCGGCCCTGCTGCCGCACCCGCCGGGGACGATCTGGTCGTTGCCGTCTTCACCCGCTCTACCCCCGCCGCGGAGATCGCCCGCCGGATCCATGACATGCTCGACGCCGGCACGGACTGACGGAGCCCCGCGCGGCACATCCGTGTTTCGCCCGTTGACAGGGCGTTAGAAGTTGACGGGGCGTTAGAAGTTGACGGGGCTTTAGACTCGGGCGCTCCGGCGCCACCTGGCCTAACCTGAGGGATGGCTGGTTCCGAAATGCTCGAAGTGGAACGAAAGTACGACGTCGGCGAATCCGACGAATTGCCGCCCCTGGCCTCGTTGCCGGGCGTGGAACGGATCGGACCGGCCGAGGAAGAGGCGCTTGACGCCGTCTACTTCGATACCGCGGCACTCGCACTGGCGTCCCGCCAGATCACGCTGCGCCGGCGAACCGGCGGCAACGACGCCGGATGGCATTTGAAGCTCCCCGTCGCTGCCGGGAAGCGTCGCGAAATCCGTGAGGCGTTGGGCAACGATCCGGCGTCGGTACCCCGGCGGCTACAGCAGCTGGTGCGCGTCCACACCAGGGATCAGGACCTTGTGCCGGTGGCACGGCTGAAGACCCGGCGCACCGTGCTGCGCCTTTTTGGCTCCGACGGAACCGCGCTCGCCGAGTTCAGCGATGACCGGGTGGATTCGCAAGTCCTGGTGGAGCCGCGCGGGCGCGCCAACTGGCGGGAATGGGAACTCGAACTCGTCGACGGTCCCGAGCGGCTCCTCAAGGCCGCGGACAAGCTCCTGGCGGCGACGGGCCACCGCCCGGCAGCGTTGCCATCCAAACTGGCCCGCGGGCTGGGCGCCCTGTATCCACCTGACCGTGTCCCGGTTCCCGGTCCCCGCCGGAACGGACCCGCCTCGGCGCTACTCGTGTCCTACATGAGTCAACAGATCGAGGCCCTGAAAACACAGGACGCGGGAGTCCGGGAAGCCGCCCCGGACGCCGTACATCAGCTCCGGGTGGCCGCGCGCAGGATGCGGTCGGCCCTGGCGACATTCCGGAACCTCACCGATGCCGGAACGGCCAGGCAGCTCCGGGCGGAACTGCAATGGCTCGCCGGCGCCGTGGGGGCGGCACGGGACTCAGAGGTCATGCGGGCCCGGCTGCTGGAGCTGATCAGGACCGAACCGCCGGAGCTGTTGCTGGGCCCGGTTGCACAGCAGATCGAGGAACACCTCGGTGCCGCCTCCCGCGCGGCCCATGAGGAGGGCCTCGCGGCGCTGGACAGCGGCCGCTACTTCCGTCTCCTGGATTTGCTTGATGATTTCCTCACCGAACCGCCCCTGTCAGAATCTGCCCGGAAGAAAGCCCGTGGCATGGTGGGCCGTCTTGTCACCAAGGAAGGCAGTCGCCTCCGGAAAACGGTAGTTGCCCTCGACCTCGACTCCACAGCGACGCCCGCGGACGTCGCCCTTCATGACGTCCGAAAGAGCGCTAAGCGTCTGCGCTATGCGGCAGAAGCGGCGGTTCCGATTTTCGGGAAACAGGCAAGAGTCCTGGCCAGGGCCGCGGAGGACATCCAAGAGATTTTGGGCGAGCACAATGACAGCGCCGTCACGCGGGAGCTGCTGCTCGAGCTAGCGGCCCAGGCGCAGGCTGCCGGAGGCAACGCATTCAGCTACGGGCGGCTGCACGCGCTGGAACAGTCACGCGGAGATGAGGCCCGGGTCCGGTTTTTCCGAATATGGCGCAACTCTCCGCCGGGCCGCCTCCACTGGAAGTAGACAACTGTTACGCCCGGGGAGTTTTCTGATTCCGCGGTAGGGGCCGGGCAAGAGCCGCAGTCAAAAAAATCCGGGCCGGACGAAGGATCAGGCGCAACGCACCTAGTGCTCCAGCGGATGGCTGTCGTATTCGCGGCGGAGCCTGGTCCGGGCTGCGTGTTCAATCAGGGTCGGTACGTAGATCCTGATCCGGCCGGTGTCCAACGATTCGTATTCATCCCCGACGATGCCGGCGATCTGCGTCCGCGGCGCGTCCGGGAAACGGACGGCCAGCCGCTCGACAACCTTGCGGATTGTGGTTTCCTTGTCCGGTTCGCTCACAAGACCAGTGTGGCCTCGGGGATTTTCGGCGTCAACCAAAACAGCTCAGATGACGTTGCACACAGTTCCATCGTCACGCCGTAAGGTCCCCGAGGGGTAAACCTGTCATCAGCTACTGCTTTTGGTCCTGGCCGTCGCCGGTGCCGTCCACGGGTCCTCCGGCCAGGGATGCCGTGGATAGCGTCCCCGCATCTCGGCGCGGACCTGTGCGTAGGGCCCGGACCAGAAGGAGGCCAGATCGTCTGTCACGGCCAAAGGCCGTCTGGCCGGCGAGAGCAGATGGAACAGCACCGCAACTCGTCCGCCCACAAGCCGCGGCGTCCGGTCCCAGCCGAAGCACTCCTGCAATTTAACCGCGACGACGGGACGGCCGGCGTCGTCCCCTACGTCCGGATAGTCGATCCGGACCCACGAACCGCTCGGCACTTCGAGCCGCACCGGTGCCAGCTCCCCCAGCCTGGCCGCGTCGGGCCACGGCAGCAGCCGCCGCAGCGGATCGGTCAGCTCGATTCCGCTGGTGGCGGCCCCGCCGGCCAGCGCCTCAAGTTCGGGCGCCAGCCATTCGTCCAACCGTGCCAGCAACGCCGGCTCGGAAACGTCCGGCCAGGGGTCGCCGAGTTCCCGGTAGAGCAGGGCGAGCCGGCGGCGCAACGCATCCGCCGCCGTCGACCATCCGACTGTTCCCAGCCCTTCCCTGGCCAGTGCGCGTGCCACCGCCGCGCGTCCTTCCGCCGCGGAGTGCCGCACCGGTGTCGAGGACAACATGATTGCGCCCAGCCGGCGTTCCCGCCGCGCCGTCACCCGGCCTAGGCTGAACCGGGCCTCCACCGTGGTGCTCAGCAGGTGGCGGGCGGCGGCCTCCGCCGTGTCCGGGGTCAGCGGCGCCGCGGAACGGATGACGGCGCCGGTCCCTGCCGCGTCGCGGCCCTGGGCCCGTGAGACTTCGGCGACGGCCAGCCACTGGTGCCCGGACAGGGAGCTTCCGGCCGCCAGTCCCGCACGCGTCCCGGAAGAGAGCAGGTACCGCGGCGGGCCGTCGCCCGGGACCAGGCGCGCCACCCGGTCCGGGAATGCCAGCGCGACGACGAAACCGACCGCCTCCGCTGCGGCAACCGGCGCCGCCGCCGGAACCGGTGCCACGCCGGAGCTCTCCCGACGCGCTATCGTCTCCATCCGCCGGACGTCTTCCGTCCAGCGCCGGGATGCCGGATCCTTGCCGGTCCGCAGTGAGGACAAAAGACGCGCGAGGTCGGCACCGGGGGCACGCTGGTCCCCGGCGACCAGGGCGACGGCCTCCGCCGCGGTGCGGTTGCCCACGGCGGCGGCGCCGTCCAGCAGGGCCCGGGCGAGCCGCGGATCGGCGGGAATCCGGGCCAGGGTCTTGCCCAGGTCCGTTGCGTGGCCGTCCGGTTCCACCGCGCCGAGTTCACGCAGCACTTCAAGAGCTTCCTCCATGGCCGCCCGGGGCGGTGCGTCCGGGAGAGCCAGGCCACGGCCGCCGGGTGATCCCCAGCAGGCCAGGATCAGGGCGGCAGCGGTCAGGTCTGCGACCGCAATCTCTGGCGTGCGGTGCGCGGGCGCGGCACCAAAGGTCCGCTGGTCGTAGCAGCGGACCGCCCGCCCGGGTCCCTGGCGGGCGGCCCGGCCGGCGCGTTGTTCGGCGGAGGCGCGGGAACAGGACACGTTCACGAGGCCGGACATGCCGCGGCTGGCGTCGCGCCGCGGCTCGCGGGACAGCCCGGAGTCGACCACCAGCCGGACGCCCGGAACCGTCAGGGAAGATTCGGCGAGCGCGGTGGACACGATGATCCGGGCGTTCCCGCCGGGTGCCCGCCCGGCGACGGCGCGGTCCTGCTCCGCCGGGCCGATCTGACCGTGCAGCTCCAGCACGTCCGCGCCGACCCTGCCGCGCAGGCGGGCGGCCACGTAGGACACCTCCCACGCCCCCGGCACGAAGACCAGGGCATCGATATCCCCGCTGCCGGCGAGCGCTTCTGTATGGGCGGCCGCGGCAGTATCCGCCACATGGTCAAGGAAGGCGCGGGTCACTCCCCGCTCATCGAGCCGCGGCACGGCAGCGGGCGCCCATTCGATGTCCAGGGGATACAGCGCGGACGGGCAGTCGACGACGGGCGCCGGCCCGCCGCCGTCGTGGTCCCCTATCAGAGCGGCGAAGCGGGGCGCGTTCAGGGTGGCGGACATGGCGACGAGCGTGAGGTCACCGCGCAGCTGGCGGACCTCCCCGAGCATGCCCAGCAGCAGGTCGGTCTCCAGCCCGCGCTCGTGGACCTCGTCGATGATCACTGCCTCGGTTGCCCCCAGGCCGGGGTCCGCGAGCAGGCGGCGCAGCAGGATCCCCGGGGTGACGAACTCAATAAGGGTGCCCGGGCCCGTATGACGTTCCCCGCGGACCGTGTAGCCGACGCGGTCCCCGAGCGGGCTTCCGTCCAGCGCGGCCAGGCGCCGGGCGGCCGAGCGTGCGGCAACCCGCCGCGGCTGGGTCACCACGACGCGGGAGCCGTTGCCCCGTGCGGCGGACCCGGACACGAAGTTGGCGAGCAGCGGCGGCACCAGCGTGGTCTTGCCCGTGCCCGGAGGTGCCTGCACCACGGCCGTCGCCGCGGGCCCTCCCGCCCGCAGCGCGGCGGCGAGTTCCCCCAGCGATTCCGCGATGGCCAGACCGGTGCCGATGGCGGCCACATCGAAGCGTCCGTGGGCGGCGGCGGGATCCGGGGGGACGGGCGGAGAAGTCACCCGTCCATTGTGCCTTCAAAGCCCGGCCCGGAGCTCTCCCCCCGTTCCTTGCTTTGCCCGTTTCGTTACGGGCATCAGACACAAAGCGGGAGCGCATGGGCGTGCCGTATAGTCATCGGAAGGTCAGGAAGCGGCCATGGAAGACCATCGTGGAGCCACCATGCCGAACCAACCGCCTCCTTTTTGTCCCGCAGCGGAACTGTGAAACTATCCGGACCGGCCGGGTTCCAGCGTCCTGACCATCCGGTCCCGTCGGCCCCAACTCTCGATAGCGGGCGCAGCTCCCCGCCGGGGACCTTCGAATTGGTCCGCGCCGACGGCGGGGTCCTGATTCGGCTCCTCGACGGAGCCGGGGCTCTGCTGGCCTTCTCCGGCACGTATGCAGACATTGCCGCCGCTGTGGAAGGTATCGAGACCATGCGGGAATGCGCTGCAACGTCCCACATCTCCGACCGGACAGCCCCGGCTCCGGAGCCCGCCGGCCGGACGGCAGCGCCGTGACGGCGCCGGCACGGCACACGCCGCCCCCGTGAGCCCCCCGCCATGCCGGTGTGAGCAGAGTGCGGCATAGAAGGCGTTGACAGAGGATTCAGGGCCACCGGGCGCAGGCCCGGCTGCCGATCACCATTGGGGGTGACCGGGAGCCGCGCTACGGCCACCCCGGAGAAGAGTTCGCACCCGGCGTTCCGGAGCTGCCCGGCTGAGACCAACGACGGGCGGCCCGTACGTCAATGGGAGAATACCCCTGTGAATGAAGTTGATCTCGATGTGCGCTGGTACGCAGGCGCGCGCTCCTACCGGGGCAACACTGTGCCACCGATCCAGGTCCATGCTGCCACGGAGAACACCATCATTCTCCGGCAGAGCATCGCGGACAGTTTCGAAGCGCCCTTCCTCTACCTGATGTTCGGCGCGGACCGCGCCCTGCTTCTTGACACCGGCGCGACGGCGGACGCGGGGATTTTCCCGCTCCGGGAGACCGTCGACGAACTGCTCGACGGGTGGCTCCGCCAGCATCCCAAAGCGGGCTACGAACTCGTCGTCGCCCACTCGCACGCACACGGTGACCACGTCGCCGCGGACGGGCAGTTCGCGGACAGGGCCCTCACCCGGGTAGTCGGTCACACCGCTGACGACGTTGCCGGGTTCTTCGGCGTTGCCCACTGGCCACGCAATGCGGCGCTGTTTGACCTCGGCGGACGGGTGCTTGAGGTGATCCCGACACCGGGCCACCATCCCTCGGCCATCGCCATCTACGATCAGTCCACCGGCCTGCTTCTGACGGGAGACAGCGTCTATCCCGGCCGCCTCGATGTGCTGGACTTCCCGGCCTTTCAGGCGTCGCTTCGGACCCTCTGCGAAATCGCTGCGGCGCATCCGGTGACGGCGGTTCTTGGCGCCCATATAGAAATGTCGGCACAGCCGGGCCGGGACTTTCCGCGCGGCTCGACCTGGCACCCCGACGAGGCTCCCCTTCCACTGACAGCCCTGGACCTGCAAACAATCAGCGACGCGGCAACCGCGGCGGCCGGCCGCCGTGGGGCTCACCGCTACCGGAACTTCATCATCTGGAACGGGCCGTGCCGCTGGGAAACCGCGGTCCAGTTCGGCCGGCTCCTCCTGTTCCGTGTCTCTGGGCGGTAACAAGGTGCCGCCGCAAGCCGGTTCGCTCCGGTGCGACCGGCGCGGGGTCTTCGCAGCTAGCTGCCCGGCGTCACAACGTCTTCGAGCGTTGACCTGTCGAAAAATCGGACCTCGCCCGTTGCGTCGAAGAACACCGGTACAACGGAAGTGTTCGGATCCTTCGAGGTTTCGTAGATCTCGGGCGCACTTCCGTGTTTTCGCGCAATGGTCCCGATCAGATCGGTGCCGCGAACCCGGACGGTTCGATATTTGTAGCTCATATGGACCCCTTCGTCAGATAGGGCAACCCTACTCCTGGGGCTGTGAAGGGATTGGATGGCCCCGGTAGGAGACTACCCGGATGGCGGGCGGCCTACCGGAGACTCTGTCCGGCAGGTACAACAATAGCTAGCTTGGGAGAACCATGAAGCACACAGTGAGGGTCCGCGAAGTGAAGAAGGCAGAGCATGCCGCGCTGACCACCGACGGCCGTCCGGGGTTCGTCTCGCTGCGCCAGGTGACAACGAACTTCGGCGGCTACGAGTTCCACCTTGAACTGGCGGACGGGACCAAGGTTCCGGTCTAGCTTGAAAAATTCCGGGGACGGGATCTCGACTCGACGCATCTGGCCATCGATGTCGAATCGACGCCGGAGATCGATATGGATGGAGCGGACTTCCAGGCCAGGGCCGAGGCCCGGCGCCGGCTCCCGGGACCTCACCGATTCCGGAATCACCAGGCAGGAACGTCTGCGGATCAGGAGGCCTTCAACTCCTGGGGATGCGCTCCCATCACGTGCACAGCCTAGCTGCGTGCCCGGCGAGTCAGTCCCGCTCGGGGATGGGTGCTTGATCACGCCCAGATCCGTGCAAGGCTGGTTGCATGGATCTGGAGGTGTCGCCCGCGCTGGTGATTCCTGCGTCCGAACTCGGCTGGCGGTTCTCGCGTTCGTCCGGGCCTGGCGGTCAACACGTGAACACCTCCGACAGCCGCGTCGAACTCTCATGGAACATCGCCGGCTCGGCGGTGCTTTCGGAGGGCCAACGGCTGATGCTGCTCACGCGTCTGGGACGACGGCTCATCGCCGGGGTGATCACTGTGACCGCCTCCGAGCGGCGCTCTCAGCTCCGCAATCGCGAGATCGCCCTGGCCAAGCTCGCCGACCTTGTGGCAGAGGGTCTTGCTCCCGACGCCGCCCGCCGCCGGGCGACCAAGCCCACCCGGGGTTCGAATCGTCGACGCCTCGCCGCAAAGGAACAGCGGGCAGCGACGAAGCTGCAACGACGGCGGCCGTCCGCCGAGTAGCGCCGTCAGTCAAGAACTATCAGCCGCGGGGCCCCGGGAGCGGGTAGAACGCTATCTGTTCGGTACCGGGAACAGCAGGCCGGCGGCCATTGCGGGCGAAGCGGGGCCGCGGCCGGGCCTGGTCGAGGGCCGGCGAGGACATCCGGGACAAGCGAGCGGCCGCTGCGCTCGCTAGAGTAGGGAGCCGGAGCCCCCGGTGTGGCATAGGGGTTTTATCTTTCCGAGAGGTTTTCGCGCGTTGAGCAACCACCCTGGTCTGGCCCGCCGGTTGACCACGTTTGATGCGGTCGTTATCGGCCTCGGGTCGATGATCGGCGCGGGAGTCTTCGCCGCTTTCACCCCGGCGGCCCAGGCCGCCGGGTCCGGACTGCTGATTGGCCTCGTGATTGCCGCCGCGGTGGCATATTGCAACGCCACCGCGTCGGCCCAGCTCGCGGCGCAATACCCGACGTCGGGCGGCAGCTTCGTCTACGGGCGGGAACGGCTGGGCCCGTGGCCGGGCTTCCTGGCCGGGTGGGGCTTCGTCATCGGCAAGACGGCAAGCAGCGCGGCCATGGCCCTGACCTTTGCCGCCTACGCGGCGCCGGCCGGCTGGGAACGGCCGGTCGCCATCGCCGCCGTGGTGCTGCTGGCCGCCGTCAACTACTGCGGCGTGACCCGCACCGCGGCCCTGACCCGGGTCATTGTCGTCGCTGTCCTGGCCGCGCTGGCCATCGTCGTCGCCGCCTCGTGGGCCCCCGGTACTGCCGACACCCTGCGGCTGGTCGACGGCGGCCTTCTCTCACACGGCTGGTACGGGATCCTGCAGTCCGCCGGGCTGCTCTTCTTCGCCTTCGCCGGCTACGCCCGCATCGCCACTATGGGCGAAGAGGTCATCAATCCACGCACGACGATCCCGCGTGCCATCGTGGTTGCACTGGGCATTGCCGTCGTCGTCTATGCCGTCATCGCGGTGAGCATTCTCTCCGTGCTGGGTCCGGATGGCATCGCCGGGTCCTCCACCCCGCTGGCTGCCGCGGTGTCCGCCGGGTCCTGGGACTGGGCCTCCCCGATCGTCAGGGCCGGCGCCGCGCTGGCAGCACTCGGTGCGCTGTTGGCCCTGATCGCCGGCCTGGGCCGCACCAGCCTGGCAATGGCGAGGGAGGCGGAGCTGCCGCGGTGGCTGGCCGCCGTCCATCCCCGTTTCAAAGTCCCGCACCGTGCGGAGCTGGTCTCGGCGGCAATTATTTGCCTGATAATCAGCGTGGCGGACCTGCGGGAAGCCATCGGTTTCTCGTCCTTCGGTGTGCTCGTTTACTACTTCATTGCGAACGCTGCCGCTTACACCCAGACCGGGGAGCACCGCCGCTATCCCAGGGTCCTGCAGGTAGCCGGCGCCGTGGCCTGCATCGCTTTGGTGGCCACACTGCCCGTGGAAACGGTGATCGCCGGAGTGGGGATGTTCGCGGCCGGCACCCTCTACCGCATCCTGCGCCTGCGTCGGGCGCGCTCGCCTGTTGAGTAGGAACTGCCCTGCAATGATGGGTCCGTGACTATCGCAAGAACGGTGTTGTTGTTCGTGCTGGCCGCCGCTGCCGAAATCGGCGGAGCGTGGCTGGTCTGGCAGTCTGTCCGCGAAGGCAAGGACTGGTGGTGGGCAGGACTGGGGGTCCTCGCCCTGGGAGCCTACGGCTTCGTCGCGACCCTCCAGCCGGACGCACACTTCGGCCGGATTCTCGCAGCCTACGGCGGCGTCTTCGTGGCCGGCTCGCTCGCCTGGGGCATGATCTTTGACGGCTTCCGGCCGGACCGCTGGGACATCGCGGGCTCGGTGCTCTGCCTGTTCGGCGTCGCCGTTATTATGTTCGCGCCGCGCGGAACCGGCTGAGTCCGCACCGGCGGGGCCAGCCGCCGCCATCCCCTAGGTGCGTGGGTCATTAGTCGGGTAGCGGCGGGTTCTCGATTTTGGGTTTAAATCGCCGGGCCGGTTCCCGGGATTCGGCAGGGTCTCTGGGA
>NZ_JAXCID010000060.1:0-15735 GCF_035985125.1 Arthrobacter sp. CG_A4
CGCCGCCGACGACACTAAATCAAGACCCCGCGGCAAAAAACCCTTCTCGTCACGCCCAAAGACGCCCACACCGCCAAACACTGCGACGCATAACAACGTGAGGCTAGTGGAGCCGTAGCTGTTAGGTCTTGACCAAGACTCGTATCCCTATGAGCAGATTGTTGCTGCATCAGAGCTTCTCGCCGAGCGCAGACCTCGACTTGGTCGTCCATCGGTCGACACACAGCGGTTCGTTCACGGCATACGAACATGAAGGAGTTGCGGCCGGGATCGACCGGGCGGTCGGAACTGCGAATCCTGTTTGCCTTTGATTCGGAGCGGCGGGCGATCCTGCTTGTCGCGGGGGACAAGGCGGGCAACTGGAGCAAGTGGTACAGGACGAATATTCCGGTTGCTGATGACTTGTTCGATGATCATCTGAGGATTCTGAAAGGAGGAGCATAGTGGCGAAGTCCATGGAGGAACTACTGGCCAAGCGTCCGGTTGACCGTGCAGCTGTAAATGCCCTCAAGAAGCGCATGGTCGACGAGGTCCGGGCCTACCGGCTTCGGGAGCTCCGCAAGGCCTCTGAGCTGACGCAGGTCGAGCTGGCCGGGCGCCTGCATGTCAGCCAGAACAGGGTGTCCCGCATCGAGCACGGTGACATTGATCGTGCCCAGGTCGATACCTTGCGAAAATACGTCGAGGCGCTCGGTGGCCGGCTTCGTGTTGAGGTTGAGCTCGGCGACGAACGAATCCGAATCGCCTGACGAAGCGACTCAGAGCGATCCGCGACGGCAGCCGTCCTGCCCGTACATCGAGGTCCAAAAGGTGGGAAAAAGGGGGTGTGCACAAAGTGCACACCCTGGGCTTCGGATCGGGTAGTACCGGTTCCGGACTGTGCCGGAATGGCTAAGTTTTCGGGGGAGTGGCGGAAATGCAAGGGCCAGAACCCGGTTCGAGTCCCACCTCGTTCACAGTGTTTCCGCAGCTCAGGGGCTTTTCGGTGTTTTTTCATGTGGACAGTGTGCACACTCTCGCCTCTGACCTGATGTTCCGGGTGTGTGGGTCCCTGATAGACCTATTTGGTTGTGTGGGGGAGCGGCTCGCTACTGCAGACCGGGTACCGCCCTGCGGCGTCCCTTATGGGTGTTCATCATCGTGCGTCCTTCCGTAGGGTTTTCGCGTTCACTACTTCATGGTGGCTAGGGCCGCTTAGAACATGATTTGCTGAACAATCTTTAGATATACCTTGGGTTGCGGCCGGTCCGGAAATTCCGCTCTGATACCTGTTCATGCAGGTTCATGCACGAATGGACGGAGGAACGGCATGACATGGCCGCTGATCCGGAGTTGATCACGAGTTCGCTGAGCCTGGCCAGTCGGTAGGCGGGCCGGCTTCGAGGGCGAGTCGTAGGAACTGGTGGGCTTTGCTGCCAGGGCCTTCCCACCAGATAGCCCGCCGCCGCAGCCATCATTTTCCCGTCACGAGGAGTCCGGTCGTAGCCGTAATCCCCTTAGAACAGAGGCCAGGGCACCGCCGACATCTCTCCGCTCGGAGCCGGAAACCGCCCTGCCGAGCGCAACCGGGCGCAGCGCGCGGCGAGCGATGCGATTTCTTCGGTGCTGAGCAGGTCCGCCAGGTTTCGGCCCAGCCCACCGTGCAGCCCTTCGCTGACATGATCGATGCCGTCGCGTTCCTCGGCGGTCAGAGCGTCTCCCAGCCATCCCCACAGCACCGTGCGCAGCTTGTGGTCACGGTGAAAGGTGAGCCCGTGGTCCACGCCGTGCCGGTGTCCGTCCATCATGGCAAGAATGTGGTCGCCTTTGCGGTCGGCGTTGTTGACGATTATGTCGAACACCGCCATGCGTCTGAGTGCTGGCGAGTCTTCGTGAACGAGGGTGACCATCCGTCCGTTCTCATCGCGTCCCTCGAGAACGTTTTTCCAGCCCGTCTCGGGCACGTGGTCCGTCGCGACCAGGTTCACGGCGCTTTGGGCGGGGTCTTGGTCCTGCCAGAGCTGCACCATGCCTTCACCCATCGGACCATCGCGCAGCCAGGTGCGCGGCACGAGGTCCCAGCCGAAGACCTGTGAGACCAGGTAGGCGGCCACCTCCCGGTGAGCCAGGGTGCCGTGGGGAAAATCCCACAGCGGACTTTCGCCTGCTATCGGCTTATAGATGACCACCACGTCGCCGATGCTGCCCAGAAATGTAGCGTTTGAAGCTGTCGTGATGCGGCCGGTGAGCGTCAGCTCGGCGGTCACTAGGTCCGGCGCTGGCATCAGACCTCGGGAAGGGTGCAGATGTGCCCGTCGGCGTCTATGGGGTAACCGCAGAGCGAGCACATCGGACGCCCGGCGCCCACGATCTCACGGGTGCGCTTGGCGAATGCGCGGGCGGTGCCGACCGGCATTCGCACCAGCAGCATTTCGGGTTCGTTAGCGCCGTTCTCATCAAGGGATGCGTCGTTCTCATCAGCATCGACATCGGTGATGGGGTAGGCCTCTATTACGACCTGGGCCGTGGTTGGGTCCCAACCTAAGCTCATGGCGCCGGTGCGAAACTGCTCCTGGACGGCCTCGAGCTGGTCATTGTCGACAAGTTCAATGGGAGTACTCGTGGGAACGCTGAAGGGGTTGCCCTCGACGGTGATGAGCTGGTTGAGAATTTCGTCGATCTTCTCCGCGAGCAGAGCCGACTGCTGCTTCTCCAGGGCAATACTCACGATCTGCGTCCCTGCGCGCACCTGCAGGTAGAACGTGCGCGCCCCCGGAAGGCCAATGGTGCCAACGACGACCCGGTCAGGCCAGGCAAACTCATGAACACGTGTAGGCATGTCAGTATTTTAGTCACATGAGGTTCATGGCGCCTTTTGCCCTGCACCGCCGCCCACCGGCGCATCGCCAGAGTGGATGCCGTTCGACAGCCACGACAGATCACCCGCGTCGGTGTTGGTCGCGTGGACGCTCGGCCGACTAGCGCCGTAGCGCACGATCGATACGGAGGCGGGGCCCACGTTAATGCGCTGGAATAGGTCAAGGTGCATGCCGAGCGCGTCGGCGAGGATTGACTTGATGATGTCACCGTGGCTCACCGCC
This sequence comes from Arthrobacter sp. CG_A4, assembly GCF_035985125.1. NCBI lineage: Bacteria > Bacillati > Actinomycetota > Actinomycetes > Micrococcales > Micrococcaceae > Arthrobacter > Arthrobacter sp. CG_A4. Next base: position 3,081 of record NZ_JAXCID010000060.1, read on the forward strand.
ACCCACACGGCCCCTGGCCCGTACTCGGCTTCGAAGGCTGCATCGTGGCGTCGAATCGCTGCCACCGACCGAGCGTGCATCGCGGCCATGGATTCACCGCCGGGAAAGACGACGGCGGACGGTTGCGACTGCACAACCGGCCACAGATCCTCGGTCGCGAGATCACTGAGCGTGCGGCCCTGCCACTGGCCGTAATCGCACTCGGTGAGATCGAGATCGACCTGCGCGTACGGCGTGCCAGCCTGGCGATCGAGGATGAGCTGGGCGGTCTGCTGACAACGCTCAAGAGGGCTCGACACCACCCCGACTACGGGCACAGCCCCGAGCCGGTCTCCGGTTAGAGCCGCCTGATCGCGCCCGATCTGGTCCAGGCTGACGCCGACGGCCCGACCGGCCAGCAGTCCAGTGGCATTGGCTGTGGTGCGGCCGTGCCGCACGAGAATAACTGTCGCCATCCACCCAGCCTAACCACCCGCGCGATGGCGGTGTGAACCGCACCGGGTCGCGCGTCGAACAGGCAGATAACGCACTGGCGAAACCCTTCAAGCACGCCGACGCGCTAAAAGCTGGGAATCCATGAATTGGAGGGGAAATGCCCGGCCGGATTCTTAACGCTCTTTTGGCCGGAAACCGGCCACCAACTCGGCAGGATTTCTTGGCTGAGACGGCCTGCAGATAGTCGATCACACACAGCAATCGAGATGCTCAGATTCTTGACCGCGCCCCTGCCGTCGGAGAGGTTTGGTGCATGGCAACTCGATATGTTCGAGGCATCGCCGCTGCGGCAGCCGCAATGGCGGTGATGAGTGGATGTGCGGCGCCGGCAGCACCGACAATCGATGCCTCGACAAGTCCGGCAACCACCCCCGTCTCAAGTGTCCCTTTCGCCCTCTTCACTCATTGCGGCATCTATGAGGCACGGGTGCAGGACACCTTCTTCCTCGCCGACCAGCCGCTGAACGACGGCCACGGAAATCCGCCTGCTGGCCGGGGCAACCCCTACCAATCGGGCACGATCACCGTGACGGGCTCACAGGCCGTCTTCCACGACGACAGCGGCCACACCTTAACCTTCCACGACCGCCTTGGTGCCACAAGCTTTCTTCAAACTTGCTCATGAGGCGTAGCTCGAGCGAAATTCTGAGTACAAGCCCACCCGCTCACGAAACGCGCGGGGATCGGTGGGCCATGCCAAGTAGCGCTGCGAAAAACGAGCCAGATGAGTCTGCGATTCACAGAGTTAAGAGCCGACAGAAAAAATGCGTCCCGTAGAGGGTTCCCCTTGCGGGGCGGGGTCGCTAGCGCAGACCGTCGCGTAATGCCCCACAGGCCCCCGAGGCCTTGCATTAGATCGGTCTACCAGGAGTAGACTCAGGTCATGGCTGTTACCACCACCGTGAAAGTGCGAAGCAGCACTCGCGACCTCATCCTCAAGATCGGTGCCGCCCGGCATGAGAGCGCCGACCAGGTTATCGTCGCCGCTCTGGCCGCGATGAGCCGCGACGAACGCCGTCGGATCGCTGCAGCAGAGGCGCGTGCCATCAAGGACGATCCGGCTGACCTGGCCGAAGTTCGGGCGATCCAGCAGGAAATCGCCGCGCTGCATGAGGGGTAAGGTCTACCGTCTCCCCGGGCGAGGCAAGGGCCACGAGCAGAAGGGTCGGCGGTACGCAGTCGTGTTGCAGCCAGACTGGCTCACGCTCAGTACCTGGATCGTCGCGTTCACGAGCACCAGCGCACGAGAGACCAGCTTCCGGCCGCCAGTGCGCATCGCCGATCGACAGACACTGGTGATGTGCGACCAACTCGCGACCGTTGACCTCGTCCGCCTCACAGAACCCGTCGGCTTCCTGACCATCGACGAGATGCAGCGAGTCGACGAGGCCCTCGCATTAGTCCTCGATCTGTAGCCCAACAGGACCGGCCACTCCCCGAAGTCGGAGATCACAAGGCACTGCTCCGATTGCCCATCCCCTATCGGACGGCCGAACCCCGGCACTGGAGGGAAGCCTTTGCGCATCGGTGGGCTAAGCCCATGGATTTGGGGGACGCGGCGCAGCCGCAGGCAGTTCAGTCGCACAGGGTGGTCCTGGATGCGTATGCGTTCATCAAGGGCTGGCTCATCGCCACATCGCCACATCGCCACATCGCCACATCGATTTGGGTGGGCGTGCTATTGCTCCTGGTGGCGGCAGGTTATGGCGTGCCTGCCGGACGGGACGGTACCGAAGCCAGCCACATGTGGGGCTCTTTGGGCATGGTGATTTTCTATGGCTTCGGTGTTTCCCTGGTGTTCGCGGCGCCAATGGCTTGGGTATTGGCCTATCTTTTGCGCTCGGTCCGGAATCAATGGGCCGCTGCGGGCCCATATTTTTTGGTCTCGGTTGCTGGGGCCGGCGGTCCTTCTCTCATTTGGGCTGCTGCGCCGTGGGTAGCTGTTCATGGACGGAAGTGTCCGGAACGATATGACCCGGCTGACGTCGGGGCCCAAGGCGCTCCCGGCATGTATTCTTCTAACGTCGGTCGGCACGTCAGCCCCCTTCGGAAACAGGGGAAAGACATGCAGCAGGTCGGGCGTATCGGAGCGGCCCTGGTCGGCGCGGCAGGGCTTGCCGTCCTGTACGGGTGGTACACCGGAGGCGCGCTGCTGGCGAGCGGGCTCCTCTCGATGAAGCCCACGGCGGCGCTGGCCTTTGTTCTCCTCTCGATTGCGCTGATCGCGTTCGACCATCGGCGTCTCACCGCGGTCCTCGGTGCGGCTGTGTTCGTCATCGGCGGCCTGTCATTTTTAGAGAACATGCTGGGAACGTCGCTGGCCATCGATACCCTGCTGCCGGGAATCGAGCTGAGCGGCAGCTCTGCCCGGATGGCGCCGTCCACGGCCTTCTCGCTGTTTGTGCTGGGCGGCTCCGTCCTTTCCAGCCGGCTTGCCCGGAGCACGCTGACGCTCGCCCTCGCCGCCCTCGGCATCAGTCATGTCGCGATTCTCGGGTACGTCTATGGCGTTTCCTCGCTGTACACCGTGAGCGGGTACACCAGCATGGCCCTGCCTACGGCCCTCGGGATCGCGGTGTTGTCGGCGGCGACACTGCTCCAGCACCCTTCCCTTGGTTTGGCCGGACTGTCGAGGGACGATGGCAGCGCAGGAAAGCTGCTTCGTCCGGCGATACCGTTCTTCATCGGTGGTCCGTTCGCCCTCGGCTGGCTGTGTCTGACGGCGCAGCGCATGGGCTGGTTCGACACTCCTTTCGCCGTCGCAATGCTCGTCTTGAGCATGACCGTCCTCGGCTGCGCGTTGACCTGGCTCGCGGCCCTGAGGCTCCGCGAACTCGACCGGCAACGTGAGGGCGCGCTGACGACGCTGGCCGAGACAAACCACACGCTCGAGACCACGGTCGCGGCCCGGACCCAGGAGCTGGCCGCGACAGCGGACGCTCTCCAGGCGCTCGTGCGGCTTGCACCGGTAGGAATCGTACAGCTCGACGCCGGGGGAGGGCTGCTCACCGCCAACGACCAGTGGCTCAGCATGAGCGGACTGACCCTGGACGAGTCCCTGGGCAGCGGCTGGTCCGCCGCGCTGCACCCCGACGACGTCGACCGGGTGCTGACCGAGTGGGGACAGTGCGTCTCCACCGTCACCGCATATTCGAGCACGGTGCGTTTTCGCACTCCGGACGGGCAGGTCAACTCGGTGCAGGTCACCACCGCGCCGATTCGCGATAAGGGAACCGTGACCGGACATCTGGCCAGCGTCACGGACGTGACTGCCCTGCGTGCGGCGGAGGAGTCGGCGACCGCTGCCCGGGCGCGGTTCGAGGCGGCCTTCGCCTGGTCACCGCTCGGGACGGCCATCGTGTCGCTCGACGGCCGGGTGCTGGAAGCCAACCGGCGCCTCTTTGCTCTGACCGGCCGGTCGTCCGGGGTGCTGGACCAGTCCATCGAGGCGGTGTTCATGCCGCTTGAAACCGTCGGCCCGCATGACCTGCCGGCCGGGCCACTGGAGAGCTCCCGGCAGCGTGTGGATCGACGGATGCGCCGCAGCGACTCCGAGGAGACCTGGGTGAAGGTCAGCGTCGCTGAAATCCACGAAGGCGAACACGTGGGGGGTCTCCTGTACCAGCTGGAGGACATCACGGCCCGCCGGCTGGCCGAGGCACGCGTGGAGCACCTGGCTTTTCACGATCCGCTCACGAACCTGCCCAACCGGCTGCTGCTGCTGGACCGGCTTGCCCAGGCGCTCCTCCAGGCGGCACGCCACGGCAGCGGAGTCGCCGTGTTGTTCATTGACCTGGATCGGTTCAAGGTCGTCAATGACAGCCTCGGGCACCACTCCGGCGACGCGGTCCTGACCGAAGTCGCCGCGAGGCTGCGCCACGGTACTCGGGCGTCGGACACGGTGGCCCGCATCGGCGGAGACGAATTCGTCGTCGTCTGCCCCGATGTCGACAGCAGCCAGGACGTCGCGCAGCTCGCGGATGCGCTCCAGAAGTCCATCGCCCTGCCGATCCTGATCGGCGGGCACATCGCATCCGTCGACGCCAGCATCGGCATCTCCTTCGGCGTCGGCCACGACGACCCTGAATCGCTCCTGCGCAACGCGGACCAGGCAATGTACCTGGCGAAGGACCGCGGCCGCGCGCGCTATGAAGTTTTCGACGACGACCTGCGCGGCCGGATCGACCGAAAGCTGGATACCGAGATCGCCTTGCGCAGTGCGGTCGACCTGGGCCAGATCGAGACCTGGTACCAGCCGATCGTTGATCTGCGGGAGCGAACGGTCGTGGCCACCGAAGCGCTGGCTCGCTGGCGTCGACCCGAGCGCGGTCTCGTGCTGCCGGGTGACTTCATTGCGATCGCCGAAGAGGCGGGCCTGATCAAGCAGATCGGGAGTACGGTACTGGGCCAGGCCTGCCGGGCCGCCGCCGCGCTTGACGGCGGCATGGCCGTCAGCGTCAACGTATCTCCGCGGCAGTTCGCGCGGGACGACTTCGGCGCGGTGGTCAGGGGAGCACTCAGCAGCTCCGGGTTGCCTCCGAACCAACTTTGGCTGGAGCTCACCGAGAGTGCGGTGATCGAAGCGATCGGCTCCGCGGCCAAAACGTTCCAGGAGCTCCGCGACATCGGCGTGCGCCTGGCCATCGACGACTTCGGCACAGGTTACTCGTCCTTTACCCACCTTCGGGCCTTCGACATCGACCTGCTGAAGGTGGACATGACGTTCGTGCGCGACATCGAAACGTCCGCACACGATCGGGCGATTGTGGAAGGCGTCATCCGGTTGGCGGACTCGTTGAAGCTGGACGTTGTGGCCGAGGGCATCGAAACGACCGGGCAGCTGGACCTTCTGCTGAAGATGGGTTGCCGCTTCGGGCAGGGCTACCTCTTCTCAAGGCCGTCTCCCGACGCGGCACCGGCCTTGCCTTTCGGGGATTTCCTGGCACCTTCAGCCCCCCGTTTGGGGCTCGCGCCATAGACAAGGTCTTTGGCAAGCGGACGAGCAGACGCCGTCCGTGCCGTTGCCGCCGGCACCAGGCATCACCCGCTCCAGTAACGAGGAGCACCTCCGTACTACCACCTGCTTAGACGGGGAAGCAGAATCTGAATTAAGCTGGGCTCGTCGTAGGGTGGAAGTTAGACGAAAGGAGCACTTCATGAAGAAAATTCTCATGGTACTGACCAGCGTTTCGGAGATCGGCGATACGGGAGAGAAGACCGGCTACAACGTGGCCGAGGCTGCACATCCCTGGAAGGTCTTCAAGGATTCCGGGCATTTCGTCGACTTCGCGTCGATCCGGGGCGGCCAGCCCCCGCGCGACGAGGTGGACGCAGAAGATCCCATCCAGGTTGCCTTCACGGAGGACGAGACTACACGCGCCGGTCTCTACAACACTGCCCGCGTCGACGTGGTTGATCCCGAACAGTACGACGCCGTCTATCTCGTGGGCGGCCACGGCACCATGTGGGACTTCCCGGACAGCGAAGGCTTGCAGAACCTCGTCGCCAGCGTCTACAACGCCGGCGGCCTGGTGGGCGCGGTCTGCCACGGGCCGGCCGGCCTGTTGAACGTGGAATTGGAGAACGGGCTTCGCCTGGTCGAGGGCCGGAAGGTGGCCGCCTTCACCAACGACGAGGAGGTTGCCGCAGGGAAGGACAAGGTCATCCCGTTCTTCTTGGCAGACCGACTTGTGGAACAGGGCGCCACCCACGTCTCCGCTGATGTCTTCGAGGAGAAGGTGGTGGTTGACGATCGACTGGTGACCGGCCAGAACCCGGCCTCAGCCGCCGGCGTGGCCAAGGAGATGGAGAAGCTCTTCGCAGCGGTGATCCATCAGGAAAAAGCCGAGGAACAGCACGAGACGGAGGCTCTGCGCGCCGAGAAGGACGCCGAGAAGGACGCCAAGAAGGCTGCTGCGGCAGACACCGAGCACTAACGCCCGCAGGGCACTGAAACTGGCGGCCGCCCCCGACGACGGGGCGGTCGCCAGCCGGCGTGGCTGGGAGCCGTGGTCGAGGTGCTTCCAGGTCGATCCCATGTCGCCGTGAGTTCGTGGCCGTCGCGTCCCGGGATGTGGTCTGCACGACGGGCTAGGCCCCCGGGGTCGCTTTGACCGGGTCTTACCGGCGCAGCAGCGGGGTGCTCACCACCCGGCCGTGCCCGGGCCACCTTTGAACGGACCAACGATCTGCCTGGTGATCCAACCGCCGTAGAAGTCACCCTTCTGGAAGGTCACCTGCTCGCCGTCGACCTCGCAGGAGTCCATGCGAGCCGGGTAGAGGGCCACCCGGGTACTGAGGGCCTCGAAACCGCGGGTGGGTTCCGGGTAGGTCCACCCGGCACGGGCAACGACGACTCCGCCGGCAACAACGTCAAAGTAGTGAGCTTCCCCCTTGAACTCGCAGAAGCTGGTGCCCTCGACCGGGACGAGTACACCGGCAGGGAATGAGGCCAATGGCAAGTAGTAGACAGGCGGATGGCTCGTCTCCAGGACGCGCACTGCATCGGTGGTGTCGGCAATGACCTGCCCGCCAACTCGCACGATGACCCGTTCGGATCGCGGCTCGACCCGTGGCGGCCGCGGGTAGTCCCAGACCGATTCCTGACCGGCTTTGGGTTGGATGGGCTGGGGACGACGGAAGAAACCGGAAAAACCGTGCGCAGGAGTCATGTCCCCATGCTGCCATCTTCCGCCGGCACCAGACCACCAGCCGGCAGCTGTGTCCGCGAAATGGCCGTCGCCGCCCGGGCGCTGGACTTACAGCCGGGTCTCGGCACGCTACGTCACTCAGAGGCCGCGGCGCCCCGCCCACAGCCCGTGCAGCAGCGGAACCACCGACACGATCATCAGCACACTGCCGAGCACCGTGTCGTCCGCCCGGACCACGGAACCTGCGATCAGCAGGGCGCCGAATATCAGGGCCGATGCCGATCGCTGCGCCGTGCGGTCAAGCCGGGCCACCTGCCGTTCGAGGCGCGGATTGGCCACGGACAGTGAACCGTCCTCGATTCGGGTGACAAGCCCATCCAGTCGTTTCGGCAGACGCAGGGCGACCCCGGCGGCGTCGAGCGCTTGTTGAGCGACGTCCTGCACGATGTTGCCGCGCTCGTCGCGCAGCAGCTGCGCTGCATAGGGTTCCACCGAGTCCCACAGATTGAATCGTGGGTCCAGCGAGCTGCACACACCCGACGTCAGTGACATCGCGCGGATGATGAGCAGGAAGTTCTCCGGCACCTGGAACGGCAACGAGCGAACCAGGTCGCCGAACTCCACCGCAAAATCAAGGAATTCCCGCGGGTCCACCTCGCGAAGCTCGGCGAAGCCCATCCCGCCAAACCGGCCGAAGAGGTGCGTCATCGCCCGCTCGAGCTCAGCCGTGTCGGCCGACGGCACCAGCACACCCACGTCACTGATCGCTGTCACCAAGCCCCTGCCGTCACGCGAGGCGGCCGCGATGAGCAGCTTCCGCAGGCCGCTGCGAGTACTCGGCGGAACCTCGCCCATCATGCCGAAGTCGATGAACGTCAGCGTCCACGGGCGCTCCGCGGATGAATCGGTATTCGGGGTGACAAAGATATTGCCGGGGTGCGGATCGGCGTGGAAAAAGCCGTTCGAGAACATCTGGTCGAACATGACCGACGCGAAAACCGGGGCGACCTGCGCCGGATCGATGCCCGCCGCAAGAAGCCCCTCCAAGTCCGTAATCTTGATCGCCGTGACGTCTTCGAGAGTGAGTACGCGGCGGGTGCTCCGCTCCCAAACGACCCCTGGCACACTCACCCTGTGGTCGTCGGCGAAATCAGCGGCGAAGCGCTCTAAATTCGCCGCCTCCTGGAGGTAGTCGATCTCCTCGAGACTGGTCTGCGCGAACTCCTCGACCAGGGCGGGCATGTCTGCACGATCGGACACAAGACGCACGTGGCTGAGCCAGCCGCCAACTTTGCGCAGCGCGGCCAGATCGACGTCGACAATCGCGTCGATGCCCGGTCGCTGCACCTTCAACACCACGTTATCCAGACCGGTATCGGCGGCGTCGGAGCGAAGGAGCCGGGCCCGGTGCGCCTGCCCCAAGGAGGCGGCGGCGACTGGTGTCTCCTCGACCGAGGCGAACACCCGGTCCAGCGGCGCACCCAGCTCCGCCTCGGCAAGGGCACGGATTGCGGGGAACGGGACGGGGGGCGCCTCGTCCTGCAGCCCTTCCAGTTCAGCAGTGATCTCCGGCGGGAGCACATCGAGCCTGGACGACAGGAACTGACCAACCTTGATCATTAGACCGCCAAGATCCACAGCGAGCACACGGAAGCGCTGCGCGAAGCGCCGCATCCTCTTGGTCCGGGTGCGTTCGGCAATCCTGGCCAGCCCGATGCGAGGCAGGAACAGCTCAAACCACCACGTCACCGCGAGATGCCACGCGGCGAAGCGCAGAATGCGACGGTAACGGGCCCGGGTGTTCCCGGCGCCGGGTACCGGATCTGCCCGGCCCCGACGAACCGACGTCACCCCCGTCAGTCCTGGGCGAGGATCGAGTACAGCCGGCGACGTGCCTCGTCGAGCACCGTCACTGCCTCCTGCACCTGCTTCGGCGAGCCGGTGCGACCCACCTGGGACGCGGCCTGCGCGAGCTCGACGCCAGCCTTGGGCAGCGCCGCGAACCCTGCGTGTGAGGCCGGACCCGTTGATTCCCATGGCGCTGACGCGTCGGCGCCCGCCACATCTTCCCGGCCTGCTTCGGTCAGCGAGTATATCTTGCGGCCGTTGGATTCCTCGGCACTGATGAACCCCTCATCGGCCAGCAGCTGCAGCGTGGGGTAGACGGAGCCGGCACTAGGCTTCCAGCTGCCACCGCTGCGCTCCTCGATTTCGCGGATGATCTGGTAGCCGTGCATCGGCCGTTCCGCGAGCAGGGCCAGTATCGCCGAACGCACTTCGCCCCGGCCCGCACGGGTGCCCGAGCGCTTCTCAAACCTTGAACGCAGCTCCTCCACGGCCTGCCACATGCCGTCGATGTTGTTGCCGCCAAATCCGCCCGTCGGGTATGAATTACGCATCATGCTCTCCTAAATGAGTCGCGAACGATATATAACGATAATCAACGATATGCCCCGACTCTGACAAAAAGCAATGCTGCCAGAAGCCGGCGGAACGGCATACTCCAACTGAGGTTCCCCCCGGTGTGGCCGCCCGCGAGGAGTTCGTGCCCCAGCGGGAGGATCCGCACCTGCGGCACCCCGTCCGATGAATCCGGGCAATCGATATGCCGTCGTTCCCGCCCAGCGTGGTAGCACCTGGTTGAGCGGAGGAGTTGGCTGACGATCCATCCTCCGGTCTGCTGTTCTTCGGCAGCGTCACTGTCATGCCGCGTGCACTGTGCTGCGGTGTCCCGGGGACGCTGGGGGGCCGGAAATATCAGTAGGCGGAAAGGCTGATGAAGTACTCCTGCTGGACCGGACGGCGGCCCAGCTTCTGCGCCGTGCGCAGCGAGGGCATGTTTCCCGCGTGAATGTGGCCCCAGACGGTGTCCGCCCCCGAGTTTTGACCGGCCAGGAACGCAGATTGCATCGCCGGAGCCAGGCCCCGGCCACGCCAACGATCCGTCAGGAACAAGTCCAACATACAGACCGCGCGCCGGCCAAAGAGCGGTGACATTGTGGCTGCCGCCAGTCCCGCAAAGCCACGGTCGTCCCGCAGTGACATCAACAAGCCCTGGTCCGCGGCTTCTTGGAGTCCCTCCTGACCGGACTCTGAAACAAACGAGGCAAGCTCCGGGGCGTCCGACCGCCACGCTTGATGTCCGAGCTGGTAATCGGCGTACACGTCAGTCGCCGCTACCGGCCAGGAGATCCTCAGAGTCCCGGTCAGATCCCGCTCGTCAGCTCTGACCGCCACCTCCACGGACCCGGCCATAACTGTTGCCCAGTTTTCCGTGGAAGGGAGCTGGAGGCCCGGCTGCTCCCAGAACGTGAAGCCCCGCACTCTGACGCCGCGATAAGCCTCGGCCACCTGTGCGGCGAGTGCCGCCACAGCCGCAGCGGAGTTTACCCGGGCAGTTGTTTTGACCGCCACGAACGGGAAGGCCGGGTCGAGGTTGAGGTACCTCAGGTCTGAAATGACGGTCCGATCGACGTTGGGAACAGCGATGATCGCCTCGCTCGCGGCCGGGCGGATCGGCACCAGGATCCCCGAGAAGGCACTCAAGCGTGGTTTTGGAATCCTGGTTCTGATTGTCGCCGCCTATGTCGCCGTTCAGGCACTCCTCTCCTGAGAGTGGGTTGGGGGCCCGGACATGACCGGGTCAGCGTGCTCGCCGCACAGCCCGCCCGCGTTTTGTAGCCGCATTTCTTCCCTGTCACCGAACGGCGCATTTGTTTGCCACCCTGCCCGCGCGGACTATGGCGGAATCAGCCAATGCCCACCACATTGGCAGGCTCGGCGTCAGCGGCGCCGGCATTCTTCAGCTGATTGAAAGCGCCAGGCTCAGAGATTGGCGTTGACGACGCCCCAAACTCCAAGGGGGAGATGCGGGCCTTGAGCGGTGGCTTTGGTGGGTTGCCCGGGTCGTCAACAAGGTTGCAGCGACTGCCCCGGGATGCCACGGCCATCCGCGCTCCTACCTCAGTCCTGGGAGCTGCGGGATGGCCATGACCTGTCAGAGCGGCGCGGACTGCGTAGGGTTTAGTGTTTTCCCCTGCGAGACGGCGGGTTGGTGATCCCATCCGCGCATCCGGACGGCAACGAGGATCCCCGACAGTGCGGTGAGGACGGCGACGACGGCGACGGCCGCCGGGATGCCGTAGGCGTCTGCGATGACCCCGGAGAGTAAGGCGCCGACGGCGAATCCGCCGTCGCGCCACAGCCGGTAGATCCCGACGGATCGTGCCCGCCACGCCGGGTGGGCGACATCGCCGATGGCTGCAAGCAGGGTGGGGTAGACCATGGCGGTGCCGGCTCCGAGGAGGACAGCGGCGGCGAGCCAGGTCCCGAAGTCCTGGCCGGCTGCGGTCATTCCCAGGGCGGCGGCCTGGACCAGCATGCCGCCGGCGATCAGCCATTTCCGGCCGTATCTGTCCGACAGTGCGCCCGTGGCCAGTTGGCCGGCGCCCCAGACCGCGGGGTAGACAGCGGCGAGGATGCCGATCTTTTCGATGGTCAGTCCGGCGGCGGCGAACAGGACGGGGAAGAGACCCCAGGCGAGGCCGTCGTTGAGGTTATTGACCAGTCCGGCCTGGCTGACAGAGGAGAGGGACCTGTCCCGGAAGCTGGTGAGGGTGAAGATCTCCCGGTTGCTCAGTTCACCGTGGGCCCCGGCGTGGGCCGGCGTGTGGTTGGCGGCCTCTAACCTGGCATGGCCCCGGGTTTCCTGCACGGCGACGACGGAGAGGCCGAGTCCCAGTGCGATGTAGGCGGCGCCGAGCAGGAAGGGCCCGGGGCGCAGGCCGTAGTTGGCGGCGATGTAGCCGGTGGCCAGGGCGGTACCGGCGACGCCGAGGTAGCCGGCAGCCTCATTCAAGCCCATGGCCAGGCCGCGCCGGGACGGGCCGACGAGGTCCATCTTCATCATCACGGTAGTGGACCAGGTCAGGCCCTGGCTGATGCCCAGGATCACGTTGGCCGCGACGATCCAGCCCCAACTCGGCCCGAAGATCAGCATTAGCGGGACGGGCAGCGCGATGATCCAGCCGGCGATCAACACGGGTTTGCGGCCGTAGCGGTCCGAAAGGGTGCCGGCGAAGTAGTTGGTGCCGGCCTTGGCGAGGCCGAAGGCCAGGATGTAGGTCAGGGCGGACGTGTAGAGGTCAAGGTGGAAGACCTGCCCGGCGAGGAGCGGGAGTACGGTGCGTTCCTGGCCGAGGGTGCCGCCGACGAGGGCGTTAACGGCCACGAGCAGGAGGAACTGGGCCGGGTTCTGCCGCAGGCCCAGCTTGATGGCAGTCCGGATGCTGCGTTCCTGCGGTGGCGAGGTGTTTCCGGATGTCATTGCTGCGCTCCAGGTGTTGTGGGCACGGTGGTGGCGGCGGTCCGGTCTGCCCGGGCCGCCGCCAGTGGTGTCAATCGGTCACTTCAGGGGCTGCCTGGATCAGTTGCTGGTAACGGTCTGCCGTGTTTCCTGCTGGGCTGCCCAGGCGGCGTAGCTGCCGTCGAGTTCGACGACGTCGTAGCCG
>NZ_JAXCID010000061.1:0-15300 GCF_035985125.1 Arthrobacter sp. CG_A4
CCCAGAGACCCTGCCGAATCCCGGGAACCGGCCCGGCGATTTAAACCCAAAATCGAGAACCCGCCGCTACCCGACTAATGACCCACGCACCTAGCAAGCGGCTCTGCCGGGGCCGGTCCCGTCCGGGACCGGAACCCTTTTGGTTCCGCCCGATACTTGGAGTTCTTTGTGCCACTTGAATCGCCTCCGCGTCTCCGCGCAGCTGCAGTCTCGGGCTCAGCAGCCGCTATTGTCCTGTCCCTTGCCTCCTGCTCGCCGGCCTCCGTCCCGGCAGTCGGCGCTCCGTCATAAGCCGGCGCCGGAACCGGTCTGCCGATCGGGCACATCCACGGCCTGAACGTCAGTGCCGAAACAAGCCAGATACTCCTGGCCACCCAAGAAAGCCTGTAAGACGTGTCCACAAAACCGGCCGTCAAAATCGGTCCAGCCAACAACCTCATGGGATTCACCGCCGCCATGGATCAGGGCGTATTCTACGTTTCCGGCCATCCGGGCCAGGACTCGTTACTGCCCAGCCCGCCGGGCCTGATCAAGACATCCTGACGGGCGCCACGATGCTCATCATCCGGGGCGGGCCTATGGTCACCGGGTTCTAGGTGACGTGGATCAATGAGCTCCAAAACCGCACTAAGAACTTCCTCACCCCTATCTAGTCCCGCACCGCCATGGACCGCCATGGCCTGTTCACAAGGAAACTCATATGAACACCCACCCCGATTACCACCTGGGCCGGCGCCGCCTTCTGGGTTTGTCGGTTGCAGGTGCCGCCGCGGCGGCCCTCGCCGCGTGCTCCACCACACAGGCCCCCGCGGGCATGCCGGAAAGGGTCATGCCCGCTGACGCTCTCGTCGCCGACTACGAAGCCCGGCGGACGTTCGTCCGAAAAACGGTCACCCAGAACCTGACGGCCGCATCTTTCCAGACAACAGTCGCCGGGCAGCAGGCCACGACCTGGGGCTACAACGGCAATCTCACCGCCCCGGTACTCCGGGCCACGGCCGGGGACCGGCTCCAGGTGTCACTGGCCAATAACCTCAAAGATCCCACCGTCATCCATTGGCACGGCCTTGCGCTGCGGAACGATCAGGACGGCGTCCCGGGCGTGACCCAGGATCCGATCGCCGCCGGCGCCGGGTTCACTTACGATTTCCGCCTCGCCCACCCCGGCACGTACTGGTACCACTCGCATATGGACATGCAACGCGAACGCGCCCTCTACGGGGCACTGATCGTCGAGGACCCGGAAGAAAATCTCGTTTACGACCGGGACTGGGTGATTGTCCTGGATGACTGGATGGACGGCATCACCGGAACTCCCGAGGATGTCCTGGCAGAAGTGTCGCAAGGTATGTCGATGTCCGGGATGTCTATGCCCGACATGGACCATGGATCCATGTCGGGGTCCATGGACGCCTCTCCCGCCCCTTCCGGCACAGACGGAGCGACGGGCATGGGAATGAAGCACATGCTGATGGGCTCGCGCAGCGATTTCCTCGGCGGCGACGCCGGCGACGTGCGCTACCCGTTCCACCTGTTCAACGCCAAGGCGCCCGACGAGGCAGAGATCCTGCCCGCCACGGCAGGTCAGGTCATCCGGCTGCGGATCATCAACGCCGCCGGCGACACCGCCTACCGCGTCGGTATCCCCGGCCAGAAGCTCACCCTCACCCACACCGACGGATTCCCCGTCCAGCAGCAGGATGTTGACGCCGTCGTGCTCGGGATGGGCGAACGCATCGACGCGCTACTCACTGTCAGGGACGGGTTCACCCCCGTAGTGGCACTGCCCGAAGGTAAGACCGGCCAGGCTCTGGGCTTTATCAGCACCGGCAGCGGCAAGCAGCCCCTGCCCGCGACCTTGCAGCTGACTCTGGACGGGACCGTCGTCGACGGCGGCCAGCTCAAGGCCGACCCCACGGTCACCCTTGCGGCCAGAACCCCGGACCGCACCCACGAACTCAAACTCACCGGAGGCATGGAAAAATACGACTGGGGCATCAACGGGCAACGCTTTGACATGGACAAGCCCTTCGAGAACGCCTTCGACATCAAAGCCGGCGAACGCGTCGAGGTGAAGTTCATCAACGACACCGATATGTGGCACCCCATGCACCTGCACGGCCACACCTTCCAGATCGGAGCAGACGGGGCCCGCAAAGACACCGTCATCGTCCGTGCCAAACAGAGCGTCACGGTGATCTTCGACGCCGACAACCCCGGCCAGTGGCTCACCCACTGCCACAACGCCTACCATGCCGAACGCGGCATGGTCGGCGTCTTCTCCTATGTCAAATAAGGGACCCCTACCATGAACACCGCTGTCGTCACAGAACTGTTCTTCCCCTCCCCGACCGTCAGTGCCTTCCAGCTCGGGCCGTTGACCATACGCTTCTACGCCCTCGCCATCCTGGCCGGCATCGTGGTGGGCGTCTGGCTGACAGCCCGGCGTCTCCGGACCCGTGGCGGCACCACATCCCAGACTCTGGACATCGTGGCCTGGGCGGTGCCCTTCGGCATCGTCGGCGGCCGGCTCTACCACGTCATCACCGACAACCAGCTCTACTTCGGCCCGGGCAAAGACCCCTGGGCTGCATTGCGGATCTGGGAAGGCGGCCTCGGGATCTGGGGAGCCGTCGCCCTCGGACTCGTCGGCGCCGGGATTGGTGCACGGCGGGCCGGCGTCCCCTTCACTGCGTTTGTGGACGCGGCAGCCCCCGGGCTGCTCCTGGCCCAGGGCCTGGGCCGGTGGGGGAACTGGTTCAACAACGAACTCTACGGCGAACCCACAGACCTGCCCTGGAAACTCCAGATCCACGCCATGAATCCGGCCACCGGCCAGGCCCTCACCGCCGCCGACGGCACGCCGGAGATCCTCGGCTACTTCCAGCCGACCTTCCTCTACGAATCGCTCTGGGTCCTGGCCGCCGCGTCCGTCCTGATGTTCCTGGACCGCAGATACAAGCTCGGAGCAGGATCCGTTTTTGCCCTCTACGTGGTGTTGTACACCGCCGGCCGGTTTGCCTTTGAGCTGATGCGCTCGGACCCCGCCAACCTGATCCTTGGCCTGCGCGTCAACACCTGGGTGGCCGGACTGCTCTTCCTCGCCGGCCTGGTCCTCTTCCAGCGGCTAAGGACCCGTTACCGCTCCGCCGTCCCACCCGCATCCGACCTCAGAGAGAACTCAGACTCGCCCGGCAAAGGAATCCCAGCGTGAGCAACACCCAAAGGCCGCAGGAATACCCACGCTCCGAGGGCCGCTGGGCGCGCTGGTGGCGGCCCTGGCCGCCTGGACTGCCGCCCGGCTGGAGCCCCCGAGCTGAGGCGCCCGGACCGCCGTCGGGCGTAAGCTCGAGGGATGGCGAGATACTTCGATGTTCATCCCGAAAACCCGCAGGCGCGCTCCATCCTCCAGGCCGTGGAAATCGTGCGTGGAGGTGGCCTGATCGCCTATCCGACCGACTCCTGCTACGCCCTGGGCGCCCAGCTGGGAAACAAGGATGCCCTGGACCGGATCCGGGCGATCCGCCATCTGGACAGCAAGCACCACTTCACGCTGGTCTGCAGGGACTTCGCCCAGCTGGGCCAGTTCGTGCAGATCGACAACGATGTGTTCCGCAGCATCAAAGCGGTGACGCCTGGCAGCTACACCTTCATCCTTCCCGCCACGAAGGAAGTCCCGCGGCGCCTGCTACACCCGAAGAAGAAAACCGTCGGAGTGCGGATCCCGGACAACCACGTAGTCCAGGCCCTGCTGACGGAGCTGGGCGAGCCCCTGCTGTCCAGCACATTACTGCTGCCGGATGAGGAAGAGCCGCTGACGCAGGGCTGGGAGATCAAGGAGCGGCTGGACCACGTGGTCGACGCCGTGATCGATTCCGGCGATTGCGGGGCCGAGCCGACCACCGTGATCGACTACTCCAGTGGTGTGGCAGAAATCGTCCGGCGCGGCATGGGAGACCCGTCCCGCTTCGAGTAGACGCAGTTGGCGGCCCTAAACGGGTGCGTTGCCGGCGGGTGTTCCGGCGCGCTGCGGCCGGTGCCGCAGCCAGCGCCGGATCAGGTCCGAGGCGGCCAGCATCCCTGCCACCGGCGAAAGTACCGCTGCGGTGTAGACGAACAGCAGCCAGGTGATCGTGGTCAGCAGCGTCTGGTTGGTGCTCTGCAGGGACAGCCCGCCGTACACGCCCAAGGCCCAGAACAGGACCACCCCGGACAGCACCGCCGCGGCGGGAAAGTACTCGTTCGAAACGGTACTTTTCAAAGTTCTCAACGTTTTCATGGACCCTCCTCATGCCTGGCGGTGGGGATAATCCGCCGGGGTCATCCCAAGTATGGGCCCCGTCGGGACCGGATTCCTGACGAATACGGGCTACGTGATCAAGCTAACAGCGTGACGTCCGGGGGTAACCAATGCCGGCTCCGCGGCGGCCCGTACTCGAGTGTCCGGGCCGGCAGACGTGGCTGCCGTCCCGGTGCCGGCAAACCGGGGGAAGGAGAGGTCAGACAGCGGCGCGGACCCGCTGAAGGAAGGAATCCAGCACGCGTCCGGCGTTCTCCTGCAAGCGGCGTGAGTCCGGCGCCCCCAGCTGGGTGCACTTGGGACCCTGGAGCCGCTCGCCGAGGTAGAGCAGCGCGGCCAGCACCTCTGAGAGCTCCGAGTTGCCCTCGGCGCGCTGCCGCAGGAACCTCAGGTGCGCTGCCCGGAGGGCAGGTCCCGGTGCGCAGCCAAGATCGCGGTCGAAGAGCCGGCGGCAGCGGTCATAGGCGGCGAGGCCCTCAACTGGGAGCCCCGCCTGTTCGTAACCGGCCACCAGCACCGTCCAGGCCCGCTCATTGAGCGGCTCCGAGCGGACGGCCGCCTGGGCGAACTGGATGGCGGCGTCGGGTTTGTCTAGTAGGGCGGCGGTTTCCGCGGCGAAGATCTGGGCCGCCACCCTTTCGGCCGCCTGGCGCGTCCGGGCCTCTTCGGCCCAGTCGGCGACCAGCTCGAAGCCCAGCAGCGGCTCGGCCGAGAGTTCCAGCGCCCGAAGCAGCAGCGCGTGCGCCTCAGCCGGCGCGGACTGTCCGGCAGCACGCACCAGCTGGTGGAAGTTCGCCAGGTCCAGGTCCACGAGGTGCGGATCCAGGACGTAGCCGCTGTTGGCGGTGCGGAGCGGGCCGGTCTTGGTGTGTCCGGGCTGGATCGCCCGCCGGATTCCGCTGACGTAGCTCTCCAGGGTGGCGACGGCCCCGTCGGTGGCATGAGCACCCCAGAGTATTTCTATCAGACGGGTCTTGGAGACGGGTGTCCCCAGATTGAGCAAGAGAATTTCGAAGATGTGCCGGGGCTTGCAGCCGCCCATGTCTGCGGCGGTGAGCAAAGTCCCCTCACGGTTGATTTCGAATGTTCCGAATAGCCTCACTGAAATGGCTGGTGATGAACCGCTGAAATTTTCCACGAAGTTCTCCGATTTCCCCAGGTAAACGAACCCGATCGCAATGTGGAGAGCCGAATCCTCAACGGAACTAGGCAGTGCTGAGACGCTGATCCTTTTTGGCTTTCCATTGAAACCGTGACATGCCGGAAGGGACTCAACAAGCAATGAAACTACCCGTTCTTTACTGAAAGGAAAGTCGGGTACACCGGGAAGTACTGCCGAGTAAGCAGCGGAACGGACTTTGCAGGTACTTCCCGGAACCGACAAGTAGCCTTACGCCGCCAGGGGTTGCGGTATCAAGTACCCGCGAGGCTGGCGGCAAGAAGAGGCGATGGCGCGACTTGGGCGCCTTTGTCCCCGGCCGGCGATGCCAGCTTTTCGCAAGGGCCTGAGCCTACCATCGGGTCTCCGGCAGTTCTCTCCAGCGCAGAAGGGTGCGGACATGAATCCTGCGGCTCCGAAGCGGGCCCCCGCCATGGCCTCCGTGTCCGCGCCCTGCCCCTATGGATGGCACCTTGATGAGTCCTATGCCAGGTTTGGCGTCGCGATCCGCCGGATCGCGGCCCGTCGTCGAACGGCCTGCCGTTGGGGATTCCCAGCGACCGCTGAGGATCTCCTGACCGCCGGCGCCTGGCGGAGTCCATTTCTGGATCTGGTCTCTCCGAGTGCACAGAAGTCCCCGCGGATCAAAATTTACAAGGGCTGACGGCAATCCGATATGGCGGCCAATTCTCGACAACATAAGTGCTGTTTCGTTGGATTACAAATATCTCTGGCGACGATTAACCGCTTCGTAGTGCGGCAGATCCGTTCAGCATTCCGGCTTGTTTCGGTCATCACTTGAGGCACGGCCACCACGCAAAATTCGATCCCGGCACGCAGCACGGCAAGCATCAGGGGCGCACCAACCGCCTCCGCGAAATGCATCTTTTGCAGACTGTCGGCATTCCGCTGACCACACCGGCCGCCGCAGCACCCGTCAGCACCCAAGGGTTGCCGACGGCGATGACCAACTGCCCTAACTTCAGCGCCCCGGCGTCGCCGAATTGTCCCGGCGCCGCCGTCGGCGTCTTGCCGCGCACGATGCGAGGTCCAAGAGCCAGCGGATCCGGCTCGGATCCGGCCGCAAAGTCCGGCGCCGGCGGACCTCCCGACCACCGGGCACCCGGCGGCAGTCCGGTGCCGCGTACGCCTGCAGTCAAAGGCGGTCAGGGAATACGCCGGATGTCCCGGCGCCGGGTTGAGCTTCACGCCTCCGGCGGTCCGCCGCTAGGCTCAGAAGGTGACCAGCCTTTCAGCCACAGGAGAACCCACGTGAACCCAGCGTCCCCTTCCACCGATCCGATGCCACCGCCGGGCCTGAGCTGGGGTATCAAGCGAAGCTTCATCGACTACATCGGCGGCCTGCCGGACGGGTCAGTTTCGGCTGCCGACGGCGCCACTGTGCTTGAATCGGGACTGTTTTGCTTCACCGCCGATGCCTCCGACTACGACGCCGCCCGCGGGACGGGTGTGCTGCGCTTTTTGGGCGATGTCCGGCTTTCCGGCCACCACGGGATGCTGCTGGTCCGGCTGCTGGATCCCTGGATCACCTTCAGCGGCGGCAGCGGGGTCCTGTCCATCAGCACCGGTGACGGCGGCGGCCAGGACCGCTCCACCGTGGGTTTCGTGCGGGCCGAGGCGCCCGTCGACGTCGAGGGGACACTCGTTTGGCAGCACGCCGACGTCGTCATCTCCCCGGAAGGATCGGAGCTGTTCGACGGTCAATACGCCGCCGGCCAGCCGATGGACCCGCTCTTTATCCGCGCCAGGACGTAGGTGCCGCCGATGTTCACCGGCGGGTGCAGCCCCGAACGGACCCGGGCGATGAAAGGGCTGCAGAACGGTACCGTCCGGGACTGCGGTGGCCTGGACACAATCGGGCACACGATGACCGGCCGCACACTGGTTGAGGAGAGCGTGCGGCCGGTAGCCTGCGGTTGGTTCGGGAAACGCGTCCCGTATCCAGTTGAACTTCGTCGTATCCTAACTGTGCCTGATCGCACCTGAGAGGACGCTGAGAAGCGGGGATCCATGCGGGCGTGAAGAAAGTGCCCTTCGGCTGTTGTCCGGAGCCCGCCGTTGCCCCATTCTTGGAACATGGACCAGGCCTCGTCCGATTCGGAGGGCGTTCGGCCCCAGCGCGGCCGGAATCGCTGGGGCGTACGCAAGCGCACAACCGCGACCGCCGTCGCCGTCGTAGCGATGGCGCTGCTGGTCGGTGGCCTGATCTGGCTGGTACTGCTGCAGACCACCCTGGCCGCCTCGACCGAGGCGTCCGCCCGGCAAAAGACCCAGGATGTGATCGCGCAACTGGCGGTGGACCAGGACATTGAGGATGCGATCGAGTACATCCATTCAACCGGATACGCGGGCCAGTTCGTTCAGCTGCTGGATCCGAAAGGTGATGTGGTCGCGGGGTCCGAGCCCAGAATCGCGGTCAAGCCGCTGTCGGCCCTTCGTCCGGGACCTGGCGAAACCGTGGTCCAGGATGTCTCCAGCCTCCCGAATATCGGCCACGACGACGACTTCCACGTGATCGCTACCGGTACGCGGCTGGGCAGCACGGACTACACCATCGTTGTCGCCTCCACGGTGCAGGTCCAGGCTGACACGGTGGCCACGGTGGCCTGGCTGATGCTCGCCGCCATGCCCCTCCTGCTGGCCGTCGTCGCCATCGCCATGTGGTTCCTCGTGGGACGATCCCTGCGCCACGTGGAAATGATCCGCGGCCAGGTGGCGCGGATCAACGCCGAACGCCTGGACGGGCGTATCGATGTGCCACCCACCAGGGACGAGCTGCAGGCCCTCGCGCAGACCATGAACACTATGCTGGACCGGCTCCAGGCCTCGGACCGTGAACAGCGGCAGTTCGTCTCCGATGCCAGCCATGAACTGCGCAGCCCGCTGGCGACCCTGAGCGCCGGGGTGGAGATCGCTGCCGCGGATCCGTCCGGTGCTATGTGGATCCAGATGAAGGACGTTCTATCCGGCGAGACCGCCCGCATGCGCTATCTGGTGGAGGACCTGCTGACGCTGGCCAAAGCCAACGACGGCGGGCTCGCCATCGAGTCCGCGGACGTGGACCTGGACGACGTCGTGGAGCAGGAAATCCGCCATCTGCGTTCGGCGGGACGGCACCAGGTCACGGCCGATCTCACTCCCGTCAGGATCAAGGGGGACGCCCGGCGGCTGGCGCAGGTGCTGCGCAACGTGCTCGACAACGCGGACCGCCATGCGCTGTCGCGGATCCGGATCAGCCTTCGCACCACCCCCAGGGGAGCTGTCGTGTCGGTGGATAACGACGGCGACCCGATTCCCGAGACGGAACGGCAACGGATCTTCGAGCGGTTCGTCCGGCTCGACGAGAGCCGGTCCCGGGAAGGCGGCGGCAGCGGGCTCGGGCTGGCCATCGCGGCCGGAATCATGGCAGCGCATCACGGGACTATCCGGGCCACCGAGAGCCCGGCCGGTGATTGCCGTTTCGAGATGGTGTTCCCGCTGGCCGGACTGCCGGTTCCCTCCCCCGTTATGTCACCGGCGGCCGTTCGACCGCGCGCTCAGGGATCCGCCCGGCACCAAGCAGGTATCCCATCCCCCGGACCGTAACCAGGCTGTTCAGGCCGAACGGCGCGTCAATCTTGCGCCGCAGGTAACCGATGTAGACCTCCACCACGTTGTCTCCGCCGTCAAAGGCGGAGTCCCAGACATTGTCCAGGATCTCGGCCTTTGACACGATCTGGTCGTGCCGGCGCATCAGGTACTGCAGCAGCCCGTACTCCCGCGCCGTGACGCTGATCAGGGTTCCGCCGCGGCGGACGCTGCGGTCCACCGGATCCAGCGTCAGGTCACCCACCGTCAGAACCACAGGCCGCTCGGGGGCGCCGCGGCGGATCAGCGCCCGGATCCGCGCCACCAGCACCAGGAAGCTGAACGGTTTGGTCAGGTAATCGTCGGCGCCGAGGTCAAAGGCATCCGTCTGGTCATATTCGCCGTCCTTCGCCGTGAGCATCAGCACCGGAGTCCAGACCTTCCGCTGCCGCAGTTCCCTCAGGACGTCATAGCCGTTCTTCAGCGGCAGCATAAGGTCCAGAAGAATGACGTCGTAGGCGTTCTCCGTCGCCGCTGAAAGTCCGCTGACCCCGTCGTGGGCAACCTCGACGACGAAGCCTTCGTGCACCAGCCCGCGGCGGACTGTTTCCGCCAGGACCTTCTCGTCCTCCACCATCAAAATCCTCATCGCGGGGCTCCTCTCCTGAGAGACAGTATGCCGCCTCCGCGCCGGGTCTATGGCCTACGGCCTATGGAGCACTGTCCGGCAGCCGTCCCGGACGGTTCCGCCGTAATCGGCAGCATTTCACAGCTCCGGCGGCTGACGATGCACTGCCGGACCGGGACGATCACCCGGTCTCCCGAACACCCGGTCTCCCGGCTTGAAGTTACGGGCTGCCTTCCCCGACTTGCTGCTTGCCCTATCTGTCCACGCGGGTCTGCGGAAGATCCTCGGCGGGTCCGAAGAGCCAGCCCGTAACATCACTGCGCAGGACCAGATGCGGCCCCCCAGTCGGGCTGACGCTGCCATTGGTAACGTAGTACCCGCGCCCCGCTCCCGGGCCGCCGGCCGCACGGTCCAGTGCATCAGTGAGCTGTCGGGGCAGGTGCCCCTGGGGGCCGAGGGCCCGCAGGCCGTCGAGTTCCTCCGGGGTGAGCCGTCCCAGCACTGCAGCAATATCGGCCATGGTGGATCCCTTCCGGAGGATGGTGCGTGAGGATTCAGCCTAGGCTCGGGGCATTAACGCCGCGTAAAATCCGGACGACGATCATGGAACAGATGAGTAGGAACATCCGGGGCGGTCCTGCCGTGTTCGAAGAGAGTGCCGTGTTCGAAGAGAGAGCGCACCCGAATGGCGTCCCTACCCCGGCGCCCCCGGGCGTCCAGACTTCGGCCGCCGCTCCTGCGCAGTGACGGACGGGCAACTCAAGGGTAGGCTTCCGGGGCGGGCCGCAGCCGGCACGGATCCCGTCCCTCGGCATCGGTGTTATGAGTGTCACTGCGCCGCTGCCCATTACACCCAGCAAATTAACCGTTGGATGCTGTACCGTTCAATCCCGGGAAACTCAGAACAAACGGAATCGAGAATCAACCAGGTGGCAACCGACTATGACGAAGTTCGATCCGACGTCGCGGAATCACGCAACGCCTCTCTGGAGGCCCTTCGCTCCGCGAATGCGCCGGACGCCCGCAGCGTCACCCGTGAGCTCGATGAGGCTGACACCTCTGAAGGCGTAGAACTGCCGGGCGCTGACCTGTCCGGCGAGGAATTGACGGTCACCGTCATTCCGCAAAAGGAGGACGAGTTCACGTGCTATTCGTGCTTCCTTGTCCGGCACCGCTCCCAGCTCGCCCGCGAAAAGGCAGGCCACTCGTACTGCGCTGACTGCATGAGCTGACTGGCGGACTGCTTTAAGCGCCGGCACGGCCGGTACGGGAGCTTTCGACGGCGGCCCGGCCCCGGTTACGGCGGAAACCACCGCATTCTCGGTGCCAATTCGCTGCGGCGGGCGGACAATGGACAGTAGTTCTACCTGCTGAAGTTGTCTTCCCTACGCAGAGGCTGGTGCGCCATGAATACTGGCAGGGCCCGCCACCGGCGGCTTGCCCCGGTGTTGGCCGTGTTGCTTGTCCCGGTACTAACCGGGCTGGCAGGTTGCGCCGCCGGCGGAAGCCCGGCGCCGTCGTCGTCGGCCAGCCAAACTGCAACCGGCAGTTCGACGGCGGGCGCAACGGCCATCACGATCAAGGACTTCGGCTACGGGGCCCCGGTTACCGTTGCCCCGGGGGCGACGGTGACGGTGGCGAATCTGGACAGCGCGCCACATACTGTGACGGCCGACGATGGCTCAGCGTTCGACGCGAATGTGAAAGGCAGCGGCGCCACCACAACGTTCACGTCGCCATCACAAACAGGGACGTACACCTTCCACTGCACATACCATCCGAATATGCGCGGAACGCTGACAGTGAAATGAGCCTCCGCGGCCGCTCTGAATCATCCGCGGGAGTGAGGTCCAACGGTATGGTCCTCCGGGTGCTGACGGCCATCGCCCTGGTGATCGATGCTGTGGTCCACATCCGGCTCGCCCCCGGCTATCAGGCCGGCAACCCCGGCGGGATCGGACAAGGCAACCTCTTCCTGGTCGAGTCCGCCGCGGCCGTCCTTGCCGCGCTCTTCGTCCTTCTGCGCGGGAGCCGGGCCGCCTATGCGTTTGCCCTGATGGTGGCCCTGAGTGCCTTCGTTGCCGTCGTCCTTTACCGCTACGCCGAAATTCCGGCGTTCGGACCGTTCCCGGCAATGTACGAGCCGGTCTGGTTCTTCGAGAAATCCTTGAGCGCCGTGGCGGAGGCAGCCGGGGCGGTCCTGGCCGGGATCGGTTTCGTCCGGGCAGGGCGCACCGCCGCGCCGTCCGGCCGGCCGGCCGGCGAGCCGGCGTAGGCTCTCCGCGGACTAACGCAGGATGTCAGCCGCGCCATGAATACACGCCATGAATAAGAACCGGCTGGAGACGTTCAGCGATGGTGTGCTGGCCATCATCATCACCATCATGGTGCTGGAGCTCCATGTCCCCGCCGAGCCGACCTGGCGGGCACTGCTCGAGGAACTGCCGACGTTCCTCAGCTACGCGCTGAGCTTCGTCTACGTGAGGATCTACTGGAACAACCACCACCACTTGCTTCATTTGGCCGGACAGATCAGCGGCGGGGTGCTCTGGGCCAACCTGCACCTGTTGTTCTGGCTCTCGCTGTTCCCGTTCACCACGCGCTGGATGAACACCGCGGGACTGGCGGAGGTGCCCGTGCTGGTGTACGGGCTGAATCTGCTCCTCGCCGCCATGGCTTTCTACGTTCTGAAGACGACCCTGATCCGCCGGCAGGGACGACACGGCGCTCTGGAGCTGGCGCTGGGCCGGGACTGGAAAGGACGGGCCTCCCCCTTGCTCTACATCCTGGGCATGGGCCTCAGCCTCGTGACCCCGGTGGTGGGACTGCTGGTCTACAGCGCGGTCGCAGCCATCTGGCTCATCCCCGACCGCCGGGTGGAGCGTTTCGTCACGCACGGGATGGAACAGGCACCGGACCCCAGTGCCGCGGATCCCGACGGCCAGGCCCGGAACAGCTAAGCCTTGGTCCACCGGTCAGCCGGGGTCAGCCCCGGGGGCGCAGCCGGATGGACGGAAGAACCGGTGCCGGCAGGGGCACGGGTTCCCCCGCCGGAAATGTGCCAAAGCGCGGGCGCCCACCTCCGCCGCTGGCCTCCGTCCGCGGTTCAACGCCGATCTCGGCCTGCCATTGGGCCCGGTACTCAACGATCTCCTCGTGGCTGCGGCCCACAAAGTTCCACCACATCACAATCTGTTCGCCCAGGGGCTCCCCACCGATCAGCAGCACCCGCAACGCTTCGACGCCGGCGGTCAGGGTCAGCGAGGAGCGTCCGGCCGGCAGGTAGGCCAAATGGTCCCTGGCGACGAGGTGCCCATCCAAGCCGAGAGTTCCCTCATCCACCAGCAAGCCGTGTTCGAAGCCCGCTTCGACGCTGAGCGTCAGCGTCGCCCCGGCGTCGAGGAGGATTTCCGCCCCCACCAAGGGAGTGTGCGTGCCGACCGGCGATGTGGAGCCGGCCAGCGACCCCAGGAAGACGCGCATGGTCCAGCCATCCCCGCTCAGCGGTTCAGGACGGTAATGCTCGAAGGTCGGCTCCATCTGGCGGACGCCGTCCGGCAGAGCGACCCAGAGCTGCGCGCCGTGCAGGACCCGGGTGGCCGGGGTTGAGATTTCGGAGTGGCTGATTCCCCGGCCGGCGGTCATCAGGTTGACTTCGCCCGGCCGCACGGCGGCATGGAAGCCGGCCGAGTCGCGGTGTTCGATCTCGCCGGTAAAGAGCCAACTGACAGTCTGCAGCCCGGTATGCGGGTGCTGTGGAACCCTCATGCCGCCGGTCTCCCTGATGCGGTCCGGGCCGTAGTGGTCCAGGAAACACCATGCACCGATCAGGCTGCGCTGGCGTTGGGGAAGGGTGCGGCGCACATCCATCGCCCGCGGGCCGCCCAACGGAACCTGCCGCGGAACCATAATTTCCACACCACCGCAGCCGGTGTCGGCTTCGCAAATGATTTCCTGGGGGGCAATTTCGGTATTGCTCATGAGGTCAGCCTAGCGCCGCCCGGACGCCGTAGCCCGGGCCCGGCCCGGGGCCCAGGGTCCCGGGTCCGGGGTTGCTGGCGGCACCGGGCATCATGGAGATATGGCCACCCTCGAGTCCCCCATCACGTTTACCATCGGCGAAGCCGCAGTTTCGGGAGTCTATGCCCGGCCTGACAATCCGCTGGCGACGCTCGTCGTGGCCCACGGAGCAGGGGCCGGGATGGAGCATCCGTTCCTGGCCGGCTTCACCCGGGCGTTGAATGAGGCGTCCGTCGCGACCCTTCGCTTCAACTTCCCGTACCGCCAGGCCGGCCGGAAATTCCCGGACCGGCCGCCGGCAGCGATTGCCGCCTGGCGGGCGGCCATGGACGAGGCCGGCGCCCGGGCGGGCGGCGAGCCGCTGTGGGCCAGCGGAAAGTCGTTCGGCGGCCGGATGGCATCGATGGCCGCCGCCGAGGGGATGCCGGCCGCCGGGCTGGTCTACCTCGGCTACCCGCTCCATCCGCCGGGCAAGCCGGAGAAGATCCGCGACGAACATCTCTACGGGCTGACCCGGCCCATGCTCTTCCTGCAGGGAACGCGGGATCCTTTTGCGACCCCCGGGCTGCTTGAGGCGGTGGTTGCCCGCATCGGGCCCTCGGCCACCCTGGAGTGGCGTGCGGGCGGCGGTCACACTTTCGAGGTTGCAGGAATAAAGCGCCGTGCGGAGGACCTCGGGGCGTCGCTGGCAGCATCCACGGCGGCGTTCATTGTGGCGCACAGCATCGGCTGACCCGGCCTGCCAGGGAGGGAGCCCGGCCAGCTCCTCAGCTCCAGTCACCGCGGCGCAGCGGCGGTTCGGCGCCGCCGGCCCGCCGCACCAGGACCTGGTTCACGCCGGTTATTCCGGCTTCGAAGCCAAGGGCGCTGGCCGCCATGTAGAGGCGCCACACCCGGGCCCTCCCCTCGCCGGCGGCCCGCACAGCCGGCGTCCAGTGTTCCTCCAGATTCTGCACCCACGCGCGGAGCGTGAGCGCGTAGTGGCGGCGCAGCGCTTCGACGTCGAGGACTTCGAATCCGCCGGACTCCAACGCGCCGATCACCTCGGCGAGGCTCAGCATCTCGCCGTCGGGGAAGACATAACGTGGAATGAAGGAATCCGGGTCCGGGTCGGTGGGACCTGCGTTCCAGGAAATGGCGTGGTTAAGCAGCCGGCCGCCGGGACGAAGCAGCCCGTGCAGCCGGGAGACGTAATTGGGCATCTGCCCGCGGCCCACATGTTCGGACATCCCGATGGAACTGATCGCGTCGAACGGCCCGTCGGCTACGTCACGGTAATCCTGGACCCTGATCTCCACCCGGTCAGTCAACCCGGCGTCCGCCACCCGTTTGCCGGCGAGCGCCGCCTGTTCACCGGACAGCGTGACACCCACGACGTCGGCCCCGTAGTTACGGGCGGCGTGCAAGGCAAAGCTGCCCCAGCCGCAACCGACGTCGAGTACCCTCATGCCGGGATGGAGCCCCAGCTTGCGGCAGACGAGGTCCATCTTCGCGTTCTGGGCCGCATTCAGGCCGGTGTCCGGACCGTCCCAGACCGCGCAGGAGTAAACCATGGACGGGCCGAGGACGAGGGCATAGAAGTTGTTGCCAACGTCGTAGTGGTGC
>NZ_JAXCID010000062.1:0-14318 GCF_035985125.1 Arthrobacter sp. CG_A4
ACGCAGCGACTCGACAGCATCAGCGGAAATGGGCATACATCATGTTCCCACCCAAAAACCGATTAGTCGTACTTATTTATGGGCGTGTCCTAAGGACGTCACCGGCGCCAAGCCGGTGACCCTGACCGTGGGCACCTTCAATGAGTTCGGCTACGAGTCACTCTTCGCGGAATACGAGACGTTGAATCCGAACGTCACCATCGAGCATAAAAAAGCGGCCACCACCAACGAGGCCCGCGACAACCTCACCACCCGGCTGGCCGCCGGATCCGGCCTGTCCGACATCGAAGGCGTTGAGGTGGACTGGCTGCCCGAGCTGTTGCAATACCCTGACCGCTTTACCGATCTGAGCGACCCGGCGGTCGAGGGACGGTGGCTGGATTGGAAGGCCGATGCCGCGAAGACCGCTGACGGGAAGCTTCTGGGCTATGGCACGGATTCCGGGCCCGAGGCCGTCTGCTACAACGCCGAGCTGTTTAAGAAGGCGGGCCTGCCTACCGAGCGCGGGGAAGTCGCCAAGATGCTGGGCGGGACCTGGGAGAGCTACTTCGAGGCCGGCAGGAAGTTCAAGGCCGCCAATCCGGGCGCTGCATGGTTCGATTCCGCGGGGGCCATCTACCAGGGCATGAGCAACCAGCTGGAGAAGGCCTATGAAGAAAAGGACGGCACTGTCATTGCCACGGATAACCGGAAGGTGAAGGACACCTACAACCAGGTGCTGAAGGCGTCCACGGAGGACGGACTGTCGGCCCACCTCAAGCAGTGGAGCGACGACTGGGCCGCCGGCTTCCAGACCAAAGCGTTCGCCACCACCCTTTGCCCGGGCTGGATGCTCGGCGTGATTGAAGGCAACGCGGCCGGGGTCACAGGCTGGGACGTGGCCAACGTCTTCCCCGGCGGCGGCGGCAACTGGGGCGGCTCGTACCTGACGGTCCCCACCCAGAGCGAAAACCAGGCCGAGGCCAGGAAACTGGCCGGCTGGCTGACCGCCCCCGAGCAGCAGATCAAGGCCTTCACCGCGAAAGGCACCTTCCCGAGCCAGAAGCAGGCCCTGGAAAGCAACGAATTGCTGGGCAAGACCAACGCCTTCTTCAACGGCGCCCCCACCGGCAAAATCTTCGCCGAACGGGCCAAGGCCGTTGACGTGACCCCGTTCAAGGGCACCAAGTTCTTCGCCATCAACGACGCTATGCAGCAGGCCCTCACCCGGGTGGACGTCGACAAGACGGACGACGCCGGCTCCTCCTGGGAGAAGTTCGTCACCGCCGTAAAGTCCCTGTAAGCCATGACCGTCACGGACCGGGTCAGGCCCCGTAGCGCCGGTGGTCAGCCAACGCCGCCGGGCGGCGGCAAAAGCGTCCGCCGCCTGGCGTTCTCCCAGCAGGTGTCCAGATGGGACGTGAAGCTGTCCCCGTACCTCTACATCTCCCCGTTCTTCATCCTGTTTGCCATCACGGGTTTCTTCCCGCTGATCTACACGGGCTGGGTGTCGCTGCACAACTGGAACCTCATCGGCGGCCAGGGGAAATTCACCGGCCTGGAGAACTACGGGTTCGTCCTGGCGCAGCCGTACTTCTGGAACGCCGTGGGCAACACGCTCAGCATCTTCCTCCTGTCCTCCGTTCCCCAGGTGGTCTTAGCCCTGGTGATAGCGGCGGTGCTGGATGCGAACCTGAGGGCCAGGACATTCTGGCGGATGGGAGTCCTGGTGCCGTTCGTCGTCGCGCCCGTCGCGGTGGGGCTGATCTTCAACAATCTCTTCGCGGACCAGTTCGGCCTGATCAACGAGATTGTGAAGGGCCTGGGGTTTGATCCTGTCCGCTGGCATTCCGAGTCACTCGCAAGCCACACGGCAATCGCCACCATGGTGAACTTCCGCTGGACCGGCTACAACGCGCTCATCTTCCTAGCAGCCATGCAGGCCATCCCGCGGGATGTGTTCGAAGCCGCAACGATCGACGGCGCCGGCCGGCTGCGGCAGTTCTTCTCCGTGACCGTTCCGATGCTGCGGCCGACGGTGATCTTTGTGGTCATCACCTCCACCATCGGCGGACTCCAGATCTTTGACGAGGCGCGGGTATTCGACCAGTCCGGCCTCGGCGGGGCGGACCGGCAGTGGCAGACCCTGACCATGTACATCTGGGAACTCGGCTGGGGCCAGCGGAACTTCGGCCGGGCCTCCGCCGTGGCGTGGCTGCTTTTCTTGATGATCGTGCTGATAGCCCTGTTGAATTTCTTCATCACCAAGCGCATTGCAAGCCAGGGAGGCCGCAAATGAGCTCAATCCCCATGATCGAACAAAGCGCTGGAAAGGGTGCAGCCCGGGCCGCGGCGCGGAAGGCCGGTGCCGTCCAGGCCGGGGCCCGGCGCGGACCCGGGCCCGGCGCCGGACGCAAGAAGGGCTCCTCCAGCGTCCGCCGGCCCGGGCTCCTGACCTACGGTTTCCTCGGTGCCGTCCTCCTCGCGTCCCTCTTTCCGCTCTATTGGTCCTTCCTCGTCGGCAGCCATGACAACACCGTCCTGAGCCGCGGCATCCCGCTGCTGCCGGGCGGCAACTTCCTCGCGAACGCGGCGAAAGTCTTCGACAGCATCCCGTTCTGGAAGGCAATGGGCAACAGCCTCATCGTCTCCGGCGTCACGGCGGCCTCCGTCGTCGCGTTCTCCACCCTCGCCGGGTTCGCCTTCGCCAAGCTCCGGTTCCGCGGGAGCAAGGGGCTGCTGGTCTTCGTCGTCGCCACAATGGCGGTGCCGACGCAGCTGGGTGTGGTCCCGCTGTTCATTGTGATGGCCAAGCTGGGCTGGACCGGCTCCCTGTGGGCCGTCATCATTCCCGGCGTGGTCACGGCGTTCGGCGTTTTCTGGATGACCCAATACCTCCGGGATGCCCTTCCGGACGAGCTCATCGAGGCGGTCCGGATGGACGGGGCATCCATGATCCAGGCTTTCTGGTACCTGGGATTCCCGGCTGCCCGGCCCGCCGCGGCCATGCTGGCCTTATTCACTTTTGTGGCCACCTGGACGAACTTCTTCTGGCCGTTTATTGTCCTTGACCCCTCAAACCCCACCCTCCCGGTAGCGCTGCAGCTGCTTCAGGCCGCACACTTTGTGGACTACTCGGTGGTTTTGGCCGGTGCCGTCCTGGCCACTGTCCCGCTGCTGCTGCTGTTCATCGCCGCAGGCCGCCAACTCGTCTCAGGAATCATGCAAGGAGCAGTTAAAGGATGAACACCACCCCGCTAGCATTCCCCGAGGGCTTTCTCTGGGGAGCGGCCACGGCCGCTTACCAGATCGAAGGGGCAGCCCACGCCGGCGGCAGAAAGGATTCCATCTGGGATACCTTCGCCAGGGTTCCCGGTGCGGTCGCCGACGGCCACAACGGTGATATCGCCTGTGACCACTACCACCGCTCCGGCCAGGACGTGGAGTTGATGAAATCGCTGAACCTGAAGGCGTACCGGTTCTCCACGTCGTGGGCCCGCTGTATGCCGGACGGCAGGACGCCCAACCCGGAGGGGATCGCGTTCTACTCCCGTCTGGTTGATGAACTGCTGGCCGCAGGCATCACCCCCTGGCTGACGCTGTACCACTGGGACCTGCCGCAGGCGCTGGAGGACGACGGCGGCTGGGCCAACAGGGAGACCGCCCGGCTGTTCGCCGCATACACTGCCGTGATGCACCAGGCCCTTGGCGACCGGGTCCGGATCTGGACCACCCTCAATGAACCCTGGTGCTCGGCATTCCTTGGCTACGCGTCCGGGGTCCACGCCCCGGGCCGGCAGGAACCGGCCGCCGCCCTTGCGGCAGCACACCACCTCCTGCTGGGGCACGGGCTTGCCGCTGCGGAACTGCGCCGGCGCGACCCGGCTGCGAGCCTGGGCATTACCCTGAATCTCACCGTCGCGGACCCGGCAGATCCCGATGCTGCGGGCGACCGGGATGCGGCCCGCCGGATTGACGGGCTGCACAACCGGATCTTCCTCGATCCGCTCTTCCGCGGCGAGTACCCCGCGGACGTCCTGGCCGACGTCGCCGGACTCGGCTTCGACGCCGTCGTGCAGGACGGTGACCTGGCCGTCATCTCGGCGCCCATGGACCTGCTGGGCGTCAACTACTATCAGGGCGAGGCCCTCACGAAGGCGGCGGGCCCCGCCGAACACCGGGGCCGCCCGGATGCCGTAACCACGACAGCGCAGGCCGCGCCGGCGTCGGACGTCCGGCCGGAGGCATCTCCCTTCGTAGCAGCCGACGGCGTGCACTCGGTGCCGCGCGGACTGCCGGTGACCGGCATGGGCTGGGAGGTCCAGCCCGAGGGCCTGTACCGGTTGCTCATGCGGCTCCAGCGCGAGTACACCGGTCCGGCCGGCATCCAGATCTACATGACGGAAAACGGTGCCGCCTACCCGGACGCCCCCGACGCCGACGGCTTCGTGGACGACCAGGACCGGCTGGCCTTTTTTGACGCGCACCTGCGCGCAGTCCGGGATGCGATCGACGGCGGCGCGGACGTCCGCGGCTATCTCGCCTGGTCGCTGCTGGACAATTTTGAATGGGCCTACGGTTACCACCAGCGCTTCGGACTGGTCCGGGTGGACTACGAGACCCTGGCACGGATCCCCAAGGCGAGCGGCCTCTGGTACGCGAAAGTGGCGGGGGCGAACGCCGTACCTGCAGCCCAAGGCTGATCCCGTCAGGCTGATCCCGTCACGGGGGAGGCCGGGGATGTCGTATTCTCAAAGTGATGAGCGAACAGACCCGCCCGAGTCTCCGGGCCGAACCGGCCCGGCCCAGCCCCACCCTTGAAGACCTGGCGAGGGCGGCGGGCGTGTCCCGGTCCACCGCCTCGCGGGCCATCAACGGCGGTTCCCGGGTCAGCCCGGAAGCCCAAGCGGCCGTTGACGGCGCGGTTGTTGCCCTTGGCTATACCCCGAACCGGGCGGCCCGCAGCCTGGTCACCCGCCGGACCTCATCCATCGCCCTGGTCATCAACGAACCCGACGCCCGCGTCATGATGGACCCGTTCTTCGCCGCCGTCATCACCGGGGTGACGGAGGCACTGCGCGAGACCGACATGCAGCTGGTCCTGCTGATGTCCCGGGCGGGCGGCGATCCCTCCCGGACGGTCCGCTACCTGCGCGGCGGTCACGTCGACGGAGCCATAGTGGTCTCGCATCACCAAGCCGATGGCTGGACCGAAGAGCTCGCCGCTTCCGGGCTGCCTACCGTGTTCATTGGACGGCCGTGGAATACGGGCCTCGGCATCCACTACGTCGACGTGGACAGCTTTCAGGGCGCCCGGCTTGCCGCGCTTCACCTGGCGGCCGCCGGGCGCACCCGGCTCGGAACCATCACCGGCCCGCTGGATATGACGGCGGCCGCGGACCGGCTGGCCGGCTGGCACGCGGGTCTCAGTGAAGCCGGGCTGCCGCCTGGTCCGGTTGCGCACGGAGACTTCACCGCCGCCGGCGGCACCGTGGCCGCCGAACAACTGCTGGCCCAGGACGGCCGCCTGGACGGCATCTTTGCCGCTTCCGATCTCACGGCCCGCGGCGCGATCATGGCCATCCAGGCCTCGGGGCGTGCAGTCCCCGCGGATGTCGCCGTGGTGGGTTTTGACGACCACCTCCCGGCGCCGGGCGACCTGCCGCTGACCACCATCAACCAGCCGATGGTGGAAATGGCCGCCCGGGCGGGCCGTCTGCTGCTCGCGGACATCGAAGACCCGGGGGCCGGCCGGGATCCGGTCATCTACCCGGCCCGGCTTGTGGTGCGGGCAAGCAGCACACCGCAGGCCGGCCAGTAGTCATTTTCGTTAGTTCGTCGGGGGCCATACGGAGCCTGGACCTTTTCGCGCCGGGGTCCTGGCCAGCGGGACATGCCCATTCTTCGTACCCGGGACTGGGCACAGTGGCACTTTGTCCATCCGCTGGCCCCGGCGCGGGGCATGTCCCCTTGGGTCGGTATCCAGTCGGGGGGACATGCCCATTCTTCGTACCCGGGACTGGGCACAGTGGCACTTTGTCCATCCGCGGACCCCGGCGCGGGGCATGTCCCCTTGGGTCGGTATCCAGTCCGGGGGACATGCCCATTCTTCGTACCCGGGACTGGGCACAGTGGCACTTTGTCCATTCGCTGGCCCCGGCGCGGGGCATGTCCCGGAGCCCGGCCACCGCGCCCGGACCCCGACGACCTAAAGAAATTGCCCACTAGCCTCCGGCGGCGCGTGGATACCGCCGTCGTACACCTATGGCGCGGGTGCCGGCAGTGGTTAGATGAAAGCGTGGAAGGGACAAGGCTCGACACAGCGGGACCGACAGATGGCGCAGCAATGCCGAAGACCGACTTTAAGAAGGAGCTCGACAGCTACCGGGCTGACTTCCATAAGTTCCGCATCGTCCAGGTCCCCGCACTGCAGTACCTCATGATCGACGGCCACGGCGATCCAAACACCAGCCCGGAATTTGCCGACGCGATTGCTGCCCTCTACCCGGGCGCTTACGGGCTCAAGTTCGCCAGTAAGCGCCAGCTCGGCAGGGACTATGTTGTGATGCCGTTGGAGGGCCTATGGTGGGCGGACGACATACGATCCTTCACCTCGGCCCGCGACAAGGCCACATGGAACTGGACGCTCATGATCATGGTTCCGGCCTGGATTACCCGCGAAATGTTTGTGGCGGCCGTGACCAGGATTGCCGCCGGCGACCCGCCGGCAAGCCTCGACAGGCTGCGCCTCGAGACCCTCGAGGAGGGCACTTGCGTCCAAACCCTGCATATCGGGTCCTACGACGATGAGGCTGATGTTCTCGACCGGATGCACCACCAGTTCATCCCGGCGCACGGCCTGCGTATGGTCAAGAAGCACCACGAGATCTATTTCAGCGACTTCCGCAAAGTTGCTCCCGACAAACTACGGACCGTACTCCGGCACCCTGTTGAACCCGACTGAGCATGCCCCAACCGCACGTATGTGGGGCTGCCGACGGTCCGGCTCACGGTTTGGGCTGAAACTCCAAAGCCAATCCCTCGCGCTGCGCGTGGAAACCCGGTCATCGCCGATCCCCGAACCGCCCGCCGGCCCGAGGTATTGCTGGCCCGGCCCGTCCAAAGGATGGTGCTGCTCCTGATCTTTCGCTGCCCGCCACCGGCAGAACTGGCATGCAGCCGCAATGGAAAGTACCGTCGTCGTAAGAAAAGATTCGCAATCGGGCAGGGGCTGCATGGCTAAGAACAGCAAAAACCGGAACAAGGGCAAGGGATCCGCCCGCACGATCGGCCCCGGTTCGCAGGGTTCCGGATCCGTTTCCCTGAGCACGTTCCGGGCCGGCCGTGCCCTGGATGCGCTCACGCCAGCGTTCGTCCAGTGGTTCGACGACGGCTCACCCGGCGCTGCCGCTGCCGCTGTGGGATGCCTGAAGCAGGTTGAAGCCGTGATGGGCCGCTATTTTGAGGGCACGGCCGCCGCCGAGGTGACAGGCTTCGTGGGAATTCCCTTGGCGATCGCGATCTCGGCGGAGGTTGCTGCCGTTGCTGACCGTTCGGCCGGTTCGGCCGGAGACATGGCGGACGTCGAGAACGCCGTCTTTGTCGTGGATTCAGTCCGCGCCTACGTTGATTTCCTGTCCGAAACGGGCCGGTGGAGTGGCCCGGCGGAACAGCTGGCCGAAATCATGGAGTTCTTCGACGACCTCGCGGAGGGCGACGACGGCCATCAATATCTTGAGGTGCCCGATTTCCCGGACGAACAGGCGCTGGAAGTCTTCTCTGGGCTGCCGCTGATCCAGCAGGCAACGGCGCTGTTGGAGTGGATCGGAGACGGGAAGCCCGTCACCGGCACCGGGGCGCTCCGCCTGCGGGACATCGAAGCGGCGGCTGCCTGTGTGGGCGTCGCCGTCAAAGGCGCGGCCGGCAAGGGCACGGATTCCCCGCTGCCGGGCACCGCGGGTTCGGCGGAGGACGTGCCAACGGTCCGGAGCATGTACGAGGTGCCGCAACTGGCGCAGATGTGGGCTGCGCTGGAAGCCGCCGAGCTGATTGAGTTCACGTCAACTAAGGTGGTGCCGTTCGAGGATTCCGGCGCTTTCCTGACCGGCGGGACTTCGGAGCGGCTGGAGGAACTGGTGTTTTTCGTTGACCAGTATCTGGAGACCGCGGTGCTCGGATGGGACCCGGAACAGCCGTGGGAACAGCTGGTCTCCGGGTTGCAGGCGTCGATCCTGCTCGCGGCGGCAACCGCTGATCCGCCGGAGAAGGCGAGGGTCCTGGCCGCCCCGGACAACGCGCCGGCGGTGGAAAAGGCGATGGCCGGCCTGATCACCGGCATCGCCGTGCGGCGTCTGGAAGACCTCGCCGGGCTGGGGCTGCTGAGCATCGACACACACTTCCGGGTGCCGCCGGCCCTGATCCGCTGCGTCGCGAACGTTTTCGACGACGAGTGGGTGCAGGCTGACCTGGGCATTACTCCGGCCCCCGAATATGCCGGTCCGGAGCCGGTGGAGGAGAGCCCGGTTGTACGGCAAGCGCCGGCGCCGGTAGAGCGGAAGGTGGTTATGCGGCAGGCGCCAGCGCCGGCGGAGGCGGCGCCGGTAGCGCGGCAGACGGCGGCGCAGCAGGCTGCGGCGCCGGTTCTGCAGCTGAAAATCATGCTCGACGACTCAACGCCGCCCATCTGGCGGCGTGTCCTGGTTCCGGCCGGCATGCCGCTGTCTGAGCTGCACCAGGTGATTCAGGCGCTGTTCGGCTGGTACGGCTATCATCTGCACCAGTACCAGGCCGGGGGATTCCGCGGCCCCACGTACGCGCCGGCAGACCCGGACGGCAGGGACGATCTCTACGGCGACTCTTCCCTCGACGAGGCGGCCGTGACAGCCGGCGAACTGCTGCCGGACGTGGGCAGCACCCTGAGCTACACCTATGATTTCGGCGACAACTGGGTGCACGTGATCACGGTGGAAAAAATCCTGGCGAACGACGGCGGCGGGCGGCTCCCGCGGTGCACCGCGGGGCGCGGTGCGGCGCCGGCGGAGGACAGCGGCGGCATGTGGGGCTGGACGAATATCGTCCAGGCGGTTAACGACCCGGGCCACGAAGAGCACCAGGAGTACCGGGAGTGGCTGGGCATGCGGCCGGGCGACTCGCTGGACCCAAAGGCCTTCGACACGGAGGAGGCCAACCAGGGCCTGGCCAAATTGTTCTGACGGCTGACGGCGTCCGCAGCCCGGCCACCACTGACGATCGATGCTGTCAATTGACGTGCACCGTCGCCGCCGGCCTAAGCCGTGCGGCCGTCAGCGCTGAAGTCCCGATGCTGAAAAGTGTTGAGTGTCGCACCACCGCGGAGTAGCGTGACAGCAGGTGTCAACACGCATCACACGGACTCGGGAGCGATCATGGCATATGTGACATGTCGACTGGTTGCCGTCGCGGCGGCTCTGGCGCTGAGCGTGACGGGCGGCGCCGTCGCCAGCCCCGCGTTCGCCGACCCGCGGGAGACGGTGAAGACACCGACCGCCACCGGGTCCGGCGGGGCCGTGAGCACCGTGGACCCGGAGGCATCCGCCGCAGCGATTGAGGTCCTCCGGAAGGGCGGCAACGCGGCGGACGCCGCCGTCGCCGCTGCGGCGACCCTCGGCGTGACCGAGCCGTACAGCGCCGGGATTGGCGGCGGCGGCTACTTCGTGTTCTACGACGCGAAAACCGGCAAGGTCGGCACGATCGACGGCCGCGAGACCGCACCGGCAGCGACGCCGCGCGATGCGTTCATCGATCCGGCGACCGGCCAGCCCTACCGCTTCACGCCCGAGCTCGTCACGAGCGGGGTCTCCGTCGGCGTCCCCGGCACACCTGCCACGTGGGAGCGTGCCCTCGACCGGTGGGGCACATTGAGCCTCGGCGATGCCCTCAAGCCTGCCATCAAGGTGGCGTCCCGGGGCTTTGTGGTCGACGGGACGTTCCGCCAGCAGACGCTCGATAACAAGCTGCGTTTCGAGGCGTTCACCTCCACGAGCAAACTCTTCCTGCCGGGCGGCGACGCCCCCGCCGTCGGCAGTCTCTTTCGCAACCACGACCTCGCCGAGACGTACAAGCTCCTTGCGAAGAAGGGCGCGCGCGGCTTCTACGCCGGCCCGCTCGCGGCGGAGATCGCGTCCACGGTCCAGGCGCCGCCGAAGACTGCCGGAACCACGCTGCCCGTCCCGGCCGGTCACCTGACGACGGCAGATCTCGCCGCGTACCGCGCCCTGGATCAGGCACCCACCCACGTGGAATACCGCGACCTGGACGTCTACGGCATGGCGCCGTCGAGCAGCGGCGGCACCACCACCGGCGAGGCGCTGAACATCCTGGACACCGTCAACCTTTCCGGGATGCGCCCGCCCGGCGCCCTGCACCACTACCTCGAGGCGAGCGCACTCGCCTTCGCGGACCGCGGCAAGTACGTGGGCGACCCGGCGTTCAACAAGGTCCCCACCGCCGCGCTGACCGACCCGCTGTTCGGCAAGGAGCGGGCCTGCCGGATCGACCCGCTGCAGGCAGCCGCGAAGCCCGTCGCGCCGGGGGAGGTGTCCGCGTACGACGGCGCGTGCCCGGGCGCCGCCGCGGCGCCCGCCGACTATAAGGACACCGAGAACATCTCGACGACCAACCTGACGGTCGCGGACAAGTGGGGGAACGTGGTGGAGTACACGCTCACGATCGAGCAGACCGGCGGCTCCGGGATGGTGGTGCCGGGCCGCGGCTTCCTGCTCAACAACGAGCTGACCGACTTCTCCACCGTGTACAGTCCGACCGACCCGAACCGGATCGAGCCGGGGAAGCGCCCGCGCTCGTCC
Organism: Arthrobacter sp. CG_A4; assembly: GCF_035985125.1. Lineage (NCBI taxonomy): Bacteria > Bacillati > Actinomycetota > Actinomycetes > Micrococcales > Micrococcaceae > Arthrobacter > Arthrobacter sp. CG_A4. The sequence continues at coordinate 10,824 of NZ_JAXCID010000062.1, forward strand.
ATGTCGCCCACCATCATCCTCAAGGAGGACAAGCCGTTCCTGGCGCTCGGCTCGCCCGGCGGTTCGACCATCATCACCACCGTCCTGCAAACGATCCTGAATCGGGTGGATCTGGGCATGAGCATCTCCGAAGCCATCGCAGCACCGCGTGCCTCGCAACGGAACACGGCAAGGGTCACGGCCGAGCCGGAGTTCATCGCGGCCTACGGAAACCAGCTGGCACCGTACGGCCACCAGTTCACGCCGTCGGGTGACGCGTTCACCTCGGCGGCAGAGATCGGCGCCGCGACCGCCATCGAGTTCCTTTCCGACGGGCGCATGGTCGCCGCGGCCGAGCCGGTGAGGCGCGGAGGCGGCTCGGCGATGGTGCTCAAACACTCACCGAGGTAGGGCCCTGTCCGGGGGTGCGGCTTTCATGCGAGCATTGGGGCATCACCGAAAATGCACTGGGACGGGACCCGATGAAATCCAACGAACTGCTGCTGGACGCCTTCGGGCGGATCCGTGAGGCCGTGGCCGCCGCTCTTGGAGGGCTCGACGACGGATCCCTGCTGCGTCGGCCCGCCGGCAGTGGAAATTCGCTTGCGTGGCTGATCTGGCACCTCAGCCGGGTAGAGGACGCACAGTTGGCTTCCGCCGCAGGCCTGGAACAGGTCTGGACCTCGCAGGACTTTGTGGGCCGCTTCAACCTGCCGCTTCCCCAGGACGACACCGGCTATGGCCACACAAGCGGGCAGGTCGACGCCGTTAAGGCCCCGCCGGAGCTTTTGCTCGAATACTACGACGCCGTTCACCGGCAGACCACGGAGTTCCTGACGACCCTCGGCGACGAGGACCTCGACCGTATCGTCGACACCCGCTGGGACCCGCCCGTCACGCTCGGGGTGCGGCTGCTCAGCACCATTGCCGATTGCCTCCAGCATGTGGGACAGGCTGCGTATGCCAAGGGATTGGACCCCGCCCGCGCAGTCTAGGGCGCGCTGGTGCCGGTCGTCCCGGGACCGGGGCCGGCAGGACCGGTCGTCCCTGTGCCGGGGCCGACAGTAACTGCCGCCGCAACCAAACGATCGAAGCTGGCGGTCCCGTTCTCCGGAGGCACTACGGTAAAAACCGCAACCCATTTCTCGGAGGGATTTCTCTCCAGCGTTGAAGCCCGGGCCACACGCAGGGTCAATCCGGGCACCCCGCTGACCACGAGCGGAAGCTTCTCCCCGCTCTTGGCCAGGCGACGGAATTCCTTGACCGACAATTGGTCACCGGGGGTGTTTGTCACCTCGGCGATGGTGTCGTTTACCCTCTTCGTCAGGGCCCGCGTGAATGTCCTCTGACTCAAGACCGCAGGAATCGTGAGTATTGCCGGGAGGATGATCATGAACAGCAAGACGGCACCAAAGCTTCTGAGGCCGGGCACGAAGACCATCAGGATCAGGCTCAGAATCAAGCCAACGATACTGAGCAGGACGAACCTGACCACAGGATTTTCGCCTGGTTTCTTCGACCACCGAACCAGAGCGACGTTATTTTTACGGAACCTGTCCTGCAGCGATTTTTCCATGATTAGTACCCCTTCACTTCCATCAGTGCTTCGGCCAGGATGACTGCCTCGCGTGCTTCCTTGAGATCGCTCAGCAGACCCATGTCCGGCAATGCTGAGGTGGCATCGGTTGAACCGGTGAGGGCTGAAAAGATGCTGCTCAGCTTTTCCTGGTCCTGCGACAGCATTCGGGACGAATTCAGTTTGACCCTGCTCAGTTCAAGCTCCAGCAGGGACTTGTCGATCGCCGCGCGACGCCTTTGCATGACGGATATCTTTTCCGTAAGGCGCTGGACCCGGCCGCGGAGCATCGATTCCATCTTGATTGCCATGTCGTGGAGCTCGCTCAGATCGGTATACGACTGTGCCGGCCCGGAGTGCCGGGCGAGCTGCCAGCTGACGTAGTGGCGCCGCCGTTCCCACTCCCCGACGGCGGCTTCGTGTGGACCCACAAGCAATGAGACGGCTGCCAGCGCTTTGTCCAAGGACCCCGCCCGCGTGTTCAGCCTTGTTGTGGCGGTGTCCAGCCGCGACACGAATGCGTCGTAGTTGTCATGGGCCGTGGTGCTCTGGGGTTTCATCAGCCACCCGCACGCTGTGGCGCCGCGCCGCCCAGGCAATCCAAGCCAGGACGGAGGGGAATCTCCCGCCGGTGTGTGCCCCCAACTCTCATGGCAAGAGAATAGATGCTCCGGGCGCGTTGTCATAGAGTCCGGCGTCGTCTGCGCCCGGAACTCCAGGGCGTCCGAAGGAATTGGCGCGGACCTTGACACTGACGATCGCGGTGCTGGGCCCCAAAAGTCCAGGCTGCGTACCGGGTGGCCGGGCCCCACTGTGCATCGGCCAGATCCGCCCCATCGCGGCCCGGAGCAATTTGCGACTCGTCGGGTTTCGGCCGTGCTGGAAACGGCCGCCAGCGCAACCGCGGGCAGGGTTCCCCGGAGGAACAGCAACGATATTTCAGGCTGATGCCCTGCAGACCGCTGAAGATAAGGGGGTGGTTGCCACCGGGCAGCCGCCCCCCTTCAGCAACCCGTTGTCCGGGAGACACGGAGGGCCTAGGATGTGGCTGCAGCCCCACTCTGGGGAACACTTCCGGGACTTGCCCTCAAGAAGTTTCCGGCACATCGTCGGATGCCCCAGTCCTGGACAACACTGGATGGGAAAGACTATGGCCAAGTATCTGTTCGAAGCTAACTACGTGGGCGAGGGCATCAAGGGCCTCATGCGCGAAGGGGGAACGAAGCGCCGTGATGCGCTCGTCGACGCCCTCAAATCCGTGGGAGGATCGCTCGAATGCTTCTACTACGCCTTCGGGGAGACCGACGTGCTGGGGGTCTTAGAGGTCCCACAGCCGTCCGACGCCGCCGCGCTGTCGCTTATGATCAACTCAACGGGCTCTGTGAACGTGCGTCTGAAGCCGCTCATGACGCCGGAGGATCTTGACGACGCGGCAAAGAAAACACCGACATACCGGGCTCCAGGGCAGTAGGGCGCCAACCGCAGCCGACATTCCGGTCCGCGCCCTGCTCTTCACACTGATCGCACGGGTGACCGCGAGGGCGGCAGCCGGGCGGATAGCTGTCCGGCGTCGTCCGGGTTGCCGCCCAGTTCGCAGAACCAGGTGACCCGGAGGCGGAGGGCGCCGCTCCCAACGTGCAGGGCGAACGGTTTTTTGTACCGCGGCATTTTGTGCCGCGGCGTTGCGATTACCCGCTTCTGACTGCAACGCGGGGTCAGATATGGCCCGTTATGCCCTGTTGGATGGGCCGTATATGACCCCGCGTTGCTGTTGGCGGGGCTGTTGCTGCTGGCGGGGCGTTTGGGGGCGTCAGTGGTCAGGCTGTTGTCGGCCCCGGCTGGCGATCCGGAGGATCTCGGCCCGTTGGCTGTGTTGGCGGTGGTGGTTGCGACGGCGGCGGCGGCGGCGGGGCGGGGGCGGGTCCGGTGACGTTCGGCCC
>NZ_JAXCID010000063.1:0-13893 GCF_035985125.1 Arthrobacter sp. CG_A4
GTATCAACAAACTTGGCACACTATTGAGTTCTCAAACAACAGACACACCCGGCACCACCACAACCACACGGTCGCGGATCGCTCCGGAGCAACTTTTCAAACTTACCCGGTCCCGGGAACCAAAGCAAATCAACGTTTCCGCGATTTACATTTCCACGAGTGGATCCCCGCCCGTCTTTAGCGCGCAAATTTGTGCGCCATTTCCAGGCTGTTTGTCAGGGGGTCGGTCGCTATCTTTCCGCATCAGCGGCGGCGACTCGAACGACATTACACGGCCGGGGCACCCCACGCAAATCCGCTCGTAGAGCAGCTTCAGCGTCGCCCAATCCCCCCAAAATGACGGGAACTTTGGACCGCACCGGCCCGCGCTGGCGCATCATTCCACCGTTACCTTGGGATCGGTTGCTGCTGGGGATGGGCAGTAGCTGGAGTCACCCGGCAGCAACCACCAGTATTGCCATTCTTCCAAGTCTGCCGCGTCCGGCGGAGCCTTTGCTGCCGGGCCCGAACTGGGCGCGAGCAGGGACCACCATTTCTTGATGTTGCGCACCGTTGTTCCTTTCGATCGTTTACGCCGGGGCGATATGGACTGGTTTGATTGGGAGCTGAATTCCGGGCGGCGGGCCGATGTCCCGGGTTCGAGAGGATCCCCGGGAGCGAGGCTCACAGCTAGCTGGGACTGGTACCCGTCTGCAGCCCACGCATGAACCCGGTCAGAAGCGCGCCGCCGAGGTTGCCGCGAGATTTCTGTTCGGCCCGGGATTCAGCTACCGCGGCCAACCAGTCGCCATGACGGGTGATGTCCGTGCCGTTCTTGGCGGCCACCGCGTCGCAGGCGAAGCCGACGGCGCTGGAGCCGTCGCTCAGGCGCACGGAGCCAAGGAGCATCGGCTCGGGCAGTGCTGCCAGGAATTGCCCCAGAGCCGCTTCCGAAAGAAGCCAGCGCTCGGCCACAAGTTCCGCCCCATCGTCCGAGCGGTACACCCCGGGCTTCGGTGGCCGGGTATCCAGCGAAACCATGCGGTAGCGTGCCGCAGTGTGAACGTGCCCGTCCCAGGAGGCTCCCAGCGTTTCGAGTTGGTGAGCCAGCGGTTGCCCCTTGCGGTGCGCCCCCACCACTACCAGGGGTACCGAAGACGCGCCGGCCCGGACGGGCCATGGCTCTCCAGGCCGCGACTGCTGTGCAGGAGCCGCCCCGGCCGCGAACAGCGCCGGGGGCAGCGGCGGGGTTTCGATCCGGCGGGCAATGTCGGCCACCACTGCGTCGTCGAAGGTTCGTCCCACCACGGTGAGCCCGAACTGGGATCCGTCCACCTCGCCGGCAGGCACGGCCACGGCACACAGATCGAACAGGTTGCAGAAATTGGTGTAGGTACCCAGCCGGGAGTTCACCCCCAACGGGTCGGCAGCGACGTCCTCCAGTCTCGGGTGGAATGGCGCAGTGGGTACGACCATGGCATCGAACCCCTCCAGCCGCGCCATGGCCTGCCGCTTTAGTCCGTCAAGCCGGGCGGTGTCTGCAACATACCTGTGCGCCGGCACCTGGCCTGCGCCGCGAACAATTCCGGCAACAGTCGGATCCAACGCCGCAGGATTGCCGGTACTGCCGCCAGCGGCGTCAACGAATTCCCCGACGGCAGCATAGCGCTCGGCCACCAGCCCGCCGTCGTACAGCAGGAGCGCGGCCTGCAGGAACACCTCGAACTCAATCGGTTCAGTGTCGATGTCGGCAGCCTGGAGGGCGGCGATCTGGCGGCCAAACTCGGCCGCCCAGGCCGGCGGAAGCTCCGGGAGGCTGGATGGATAGGCAACGCGCGGCCGGGCCGGTGCAGCCAGCCGGGCATCGGCGGGCCACGGGCGCGCGCCACCGGCCATGATGCCCACCGCCAGCTCAGCGGTGGCCAGATCCCTCGCGAAAATGGTGACGGCGTCCCAAGAGCGGCACGCCGGTACTACCCCGGCAGTAGAGACCACGTTCAGCGTCGGCTTGATGCCAACGATTCCCTGGAGTCCTGCTGGGACGCGCCCCGATCCGGCGGTATCCGTGCCGATCGCGATGTCCGCCAGCCCCAGGGCCACAGCCACGGCCGAGCCGGAGCTGGAACCGCCGGAAATATGGTCCGGGCGGCGCGCATCGCGGACCGCCCCGTGCGGGCTGCGGGTCCCTACCAGCCCGGTGGCGAACTGGTCCAGGTTGGTCGCGCCCACGACGACCGCTCCTGCTGCCCGCAGCCGGGCTACCGCCTCGGCATCCTGCTTCGGGGTGAAAGCAAAGCCTGGGCACGCCGCGGTGGTGTCAATCCCGGCCACGTCGACGTTGTTCTTCACGGCGAGGAGCAGCCCTGCCAGGGGCAGGTCCGTGCCGGCAGCCACCGCGTGATCGACAACCGCTGCCTCGGTTAGCAGCTCATCCGCAGACCGGAGGGTGATCCAGATTTCTGGCCGGTCCGCGGCCTCGATGGCAGCCAGCGCCGCCCGTACCCGGGCAGTTGCGCCCGGTCCGGCATTCGTGATCCTCATGCTGCCGCCCCTTCCAGTTCGTGGCTGATATCCGCTTCCGGCGAGTCCGTCCCGGAGGTGTCCGCGGGCAGCCCGAGAACCACCAGGGCTTCGCCGCCCACCACTTGGGAGCCGGCTACCGGCAGCACCTGCTGCACCACGCCGTCGCACGGCGCGGCCAGCACGGTTTCCATCTTCATCGCTTCCAGGGACATCAGCGGCTGGCCCTTCACCACGTGCTCCCCCGCGGTGACGTCCACCTTCCACACACTGGCGGCAAAGGGGGCAGCCACCAGCGTGCCGCCGTCGGGCATCACCAGCTCTTCGGCGTCGGGCACGACGGCGGCTGCCGCGTCGGCGCGGTCGAACTCGCCGGCGTCCGCCCACACCTGACGTTCGACGGCGAAGGCAGCCGCCTGCTTATCGCGGAAGGCTGCGATGGACTCACTGTTCCGGGCCAGGAAGTCCTCATGTTCGGCAAGGGAGAAGGTGCCGTCTGCGATTTCGACGCCGCGTCCCCGTCCGGCAGCCATGTCCGCCCTCAGGTCCAGGAGCTCTTCCGGGCTGACCGGATACCAGGAGATGCGGTCAAAGAACCGGAGGAGCCAGGGTGAACCCGGTTCGAACGGCGCCGAGTCGGCGTAGCGGGACCACACCTGGGTGGTCCGGCCGACGAATTGGTAGCCTCCGGGTCCTTCCATGCCGTAGATGCACATGTAGGCTCCGCCGATTCCCACGGCGTTTTCCGGGGTCCAGGTCCGGGCCGGGTTGTACTTGGTGGTGACTAGGCGGTGCCGGGGATCCAGGGGTGTGGCCACGGGGGCGCCCAGATACACGTCGCCCAGGCCCAGGACCAGGTATTCCGCGTTGAAGACCGTGTCGAAGACGTCGTTCACGGAGTCCAGGCCGTTGATGCGGCGGATGAACTCGATGTTCCACGGGCACCACGGAGCGTCGTCCCGGACGCCGGCCATGTAACGCTGGATGGCTTCGCGGGTGGCCGGATCATCCCAGGACAGCGGCAGGCGCACGGTGCGGCTGGGCACCACCAGTTCCGAACTGGCCGGCAGTGCGGCCTCGATTTCCTGCACCAGACCCAGCAGTCGCGGGGCGGGGAGCACTGAGGGATCCACCTTGATCTGCAGGGACCGGATCCCGGGCGTGAGGTCCACGATCCCCGGCATGCGGAGCTGCTCGAGGTGCTGGTGCAGGGCGTGCACACGGGCCCGCAGGCTGAGGTCCAGGACCATGTCGCCGTATTCGACCAGGAGGTTGTCATCTCCCGAGCGGCGGTAGGTGACCGCGGGCCGCCCGGGGCCCTCGGGCACCCGGCCCAGCACGCCGTCGTCGCCGTCCCCGCGGCGGATGCCGGAGCCGGATGCCGGCGCAGCGCCGGAATTCAAGCCGGCGGCACCGCCGGCGGTCCGGGACCAGCCGGCATGCCCCGGGAGCAGCAGCTGCCGGCCCGGTCCCAGTTCCTTGGCCGACGGCGCCTGGCTGGCTTCCACCGGTACGAAGCGGACGGTGTCGCCGGGGCGGAGCTGGCCTAGCTTCCAGCGGTCGGCCGTCACTACGGTCACGGGGCAGACGAAGCCGCCGAGGCTGGGACCGTCCGGTCCGAGCAGGATCGGGGTGTCGCCGGTGAAGTCCAGGGCGCCTACCGAATAGGCAGTGTCGTGAATATTTGATGGGTGCAGTCCTGCCTCACCGCCGTCGTTGCGGGCCCACCGCGGTTTGGGGCCGATGAGGCGGACTCCGGTGCGGGCGGAGTTGAAGTGCACTTCGTAGCTGGCGGCGTAAAGATCGTCGATGTCCTCGCGCTGGAAGAACTCGGGGGCGCCATGGGGGCCCTCTACTACCGTCAGCTCCCATGCGGACGTCAACACCGGCCTGCTGTCCAGGGGAACGGCGCCGGCCGGGCCGGCAGCTGCCGGCCGGGTGGCCGACGCCGCATCCGTGGCAGGGTCCACGGCCGTGTCCAGGGCCACAGACACAGCCCGCAGCACATCGCCGGACCGGAGGACGCGGCCGCCGTGGCCGCCGAACTGGCCCAGGGTGAAGGTGGACGCGCTGCCCAAATATTGCGGAACGTCGAGTCCGCCCTGGAACAGGATGTAGCCGCGGAGGCCGGGCCCTTCGGCGGTGCCGACGTCGAGCGTGCCTCCCGCAGGGACCGTCACCGGTTCCCAGGCCGGAACTTCCGCGCCGTCCACGGTGAGCGTGGTGGGGGCGCCGGCCACGCACACAGTCGTCGCGTGGGTGAAGTGCAGACTGGGGCCGGTCATGGTGAACTCGAGCCCGGGGGCGCCTTCGGGATTGCCGAGTGCCTGGTTGCCGAGCCGGAAGGACAGATCATCCATCGGGCCGCTGGGCGGAACCCCTACCTGCCACAGGCCGGTCCGGCCGGGCCAGTCCTGGACTGAGGTCTGCAGCCCGGGCCGTTCCACGCTGATCCGGGGTTCCGGGTCACCCACATCGTTCAGGGTGCCGGTGGAATGGCTGGCGTCGCGGACCACGGCCAGTGCCGTCACGGCCCGGAGCATCCCCAGGTTTGTTTCGATGCCGTCGATCCGGGTGGCCTTCAGCGCGGCGCCGAGCCGGTCGAAGGCCTGGTTGCGGTCTGTGCCGGTGGTGATGATTTTGGCCAGGAGCGGATCGTAGTTGGTGGACACCTCGCTGCCGGTTTCCACCCAGGCATCCACGCGCACGCCGTCAGTTCTGGGGTAGACGGCGTTGGTGACGGTCCCGGAACTGGGCTGGAAGTTGCGGGCCGGGTCCTCGGCATAGAGGCGGGCTTCGACGGCGTAGCCGGAGACCGGGATGCTGTCCGGGCGCCCGGCCAGCACACCGGCTGCGTCGTCGCCGCCCTGGGCCAGCCGAAGCATCCACTCCACGAGGTCCACGCCGGTGACGGCCTCCGTGACGGGGTGTTCCACCTGAAGCCGGGCGTTGACCTCAAGGAAAGACGCCTCCTGGCGGACCGGGTCGTAGACGAACTCCACTGTCCCGGCCGAGCGGTAGTCCAGCGATCCGCAGAGGGCCCGCGAGCTGCGGTGCAGTTCGTCCCGGAGTGCCGCGGGCAGATCCGGTGCGGGCGCCTCCTCCAGCACTTTCTGGTGGCGGCGCTGCAGCGAGCAGTCCCGGTCCCCCAGGCTCACCACCCGCCCCTCGCCGTCACCGAAGACCTGTACCTCCACGTGCCGGGCATTCTCAACGTAGCGCTCGGCGAAAACGCCGGCTGTGCTGAAGCTCGAGCCGGCCAGCCGCGCCACCCTGGGGTAGCTCTCGGTGAGCTCGTCCTCGGTGCTGCACACGGTCATCCCGATGCCGCCGCCGCCGCCCGTGGCCTTGAGCATGAGCGGGAAGCCGATGTCCCGGGAGGCAAGCACGGCAGCGTCCACGTCCGGGAGCAGGTCCGAGCCGGCGATCATGGGCACGCCGGCGGCCCGGGCGGCGTCCCGCGCGGTGTGCTTGGTGCCGAAAATCCGGAGCTGTTCCGGCGTGGGCCCCACGAAGACCAGCCCGGCGGCCTCCACCGCTTCGGCGAAGCCGGCGTCCTCCGAGAGGAAACCGTAGCCTGGGTGGATGGCGCCGGCGCCGGAGGCCGCGGCCGCTGTCAGCAGGGCCTCGACCTTAAGGTAAGAGTCCTTGGCCGGGGCGGGGCCCAGGAGCACGGCCTCATCCGCCAGCCTGACGTGGCGGGCGCCCCGGTCCGCCTCCGAGAATACGGCCACGGTGCGTAACCCGATTTTCCGGGCGGATTCAATGATGCGGCAGGCGATTTCGCCCCGGTTGGCGATCAGCAGGGTGTCGAACAGTGGCGTTTCGAAGCGGTTCACAGGGCGGCCTCCGGGCGGATCACGATCATGCGGACGGGCGTGGGGTTGAAGCCGTTGCACGGGTTGTTGATCTGCGGGCAGTTGGAGACCAGCACCAAGGTGTCCACCTCGGCCTTGAGCGCCACCCGCTTGCCCGGCGCGGAGAGGCCGTCCACGATGCCGAGGGCTCCGTCCGGGTCCACCGGGACGTTCATGAACCAGTTGATGTTGGAGACCAGGTCACGCTTCCCCAGCCCCCATCGGGAACCCTCGATCAGGAAGTTCTCCACGCAGGCATGCTGTTCGCGGGTGTGCTGCCCGTAACGCAGCGTGTTGGATTCCTGCGAGCAGGCCCCGCCGATGGTGTCGTGGACTCCCACCTCGTCCGCCACCACGGTCATCAGCGGCACCCCGGCGTCGGAGCGGAGGACCGAGCCGGTGGTCAGCACGATGGAGCGCTGCGCGGCGAGGGTGACGGCGGCGGAGTAGCGCACCTTCGTGTCGCCTGCGGCGTAGAGCAGGCAGTCCACCGCCTGGTTGCCTGCAAGGTCCACGATGGTCAGGACGTCACCGGCCGCCACGATGCCGGACCAGGGTCCGCGCGCTTCCACGTATTCATCCAGGATGACTTCGCCGGCCGCGAGCGCTTTTTGGCTCGCGGTGGCGGCCGGGGGTGTCAGGGTAACAGTGGCAATGTTCATCGGGCGTTCCTTGCGGTGAGGTCGTGTTCGGTGTTGTTCAATGCCTGCCGGTGTTCGGGGGTCAGCGGCCCTGTCAGGAGCCCCTGCTCAAGCAGGCCGAGGTCTTCCGGGGCGTGCCAGGCGACGACGTCGACGGCAGATCCGGTGAACTCCGGCCGCGGATCCAGCGGATGAGCGGTATTCGCCAGGAGCACCACGGCGTCCATGTGCAGGAGTATTTCGACGGCGGCGCCGGCACCGGCGGTTCCGGCGAACCGGATACTGCCATCCGGGTCCACCCGGATCCCCTTGAACAGGGAGACCGACGGCGCCACGTCCCGTGCGTCCAGCCCCTGCTTCAGTGCTCCCAGGGTCAGCAGTTCACGCCCTGCGGGCGAGCTGCTGTGAACCGTTCCGGCGCCGTAGCGGGCGGTGTTCCCGGCCAGCGTGGTGGTGCCGGTCAGGGCGTCGTGGCGTGCGGAGCTATCGGCCACGATCGTGCCCATCAGCCGGCCGGCGTCGGACAGAAGCGGGTGTCCCGCCGCGGGGTACGCCTGCCACGGGACTTTGACGGTGTCAGCCATATTGAGCCGTTCATGGAGCGCCCCGCTACGGTAAATCAAGACGTGGACGCAGGCGTCACCGCCGGTGTCCGTGAGTCGGATCCGGTTGCCGCGGGCCAGCGGCAGCGCGGTGTAGCGGCCGAAAGCCACGGATTCGGCCCAGCTCAGGCGTTCCCTGGCGGTCCGGGGCAGGCCGGCGGTGAGCCGTGCCGGCGCGGAGGCGGCCGGGACATGCCGCATGGTGTCGGCCGTGCGGCCGTGCTGCTCCCGGGCATGCGCGCGGGCTCCGGCAGTGGTGGCGGTGGCTGGTGTCTCGGTGGTCTGTGTCATGTCACTCCTGGCGTGGGCGTGTCGTTGCGCGGGTGGGTGGTCAGCAGAGCCTGACGTCAGGCGCCGGCGGGGTCAGGCGTCGGTGCGGCCGGCCGCCTTGGCGCCGGAGCGCCGGATCCAAATGCCGAGCAGGAGCACGATGCCCACCATCAGCGGGGCGGAGTAGAGGAGGATGCCGTTTTCTCCGGACGGGTCGTACACTTCGGGCCGGGGCCACGCGAGGTTGACCACCATCACGGCGCCGTAGAGCACCGCGAGGATGTTGACCGGAAGGCCCCAGCGTCCCAGTGAGAACAGCCCTGCCGGCATGGCCTGGCCCACCCTGTCCCAGTCGCCGCGGAAGCGGCTGAGCAGCTGTGGCACGGTGACCAGGAGGTAAGCGAGGTAGACCATGACGATGCAGACACTGGAGAGTGTGGTGAAGAGCGCGGCGTTGCCGACGTTGATGGCCAGGACACCCACGGCCAGTGCGCCGATGGCAATAGAGGGCCACATCGGAGTGCCGCGGGTGGGATGGACGGACGCGAGCAGCGCTGACGCGGGAAGTTTGCCGTCACGCGCCATCGAGAACACCAGGCGCGAACCGGCCGTCTGGATGGCCAAGGTGCAGACGAAGATAGCCACAGCCACGTCCACCAGGAGCACCTTGCCCCAAAACGTGCCCAGGACCGCGGTCAGCACGTAGGGCAGGCCCTCGGTGGCGAGCCGGCCGTCGTCAAGGCTGGGAGCAGCCATCAGCGCCGTCACGATCATCAGCGCACCGCCGATACCGGAGATGATCAGGGCCGAGAGGATGGTGCGGGGTGCCGTGCGCCGGGGGGACTTGGTCTCTTCGGAGAGCTCACCGGCGGAGTTGAAGCCCACCATGACGTACGCGGCCATCAGGCCCGAGACCATGAACGCGCCCACCGCTCCGAGGTCGGACCCGGCCATAACAGTGGTGTCCATGACGACGTCGGGTCCGCGCTGGGCGGCGGTGATGAGCGCCAGGATCACGGCGACGACGCCGACGATTTCGCAGGTCACGCCCACCGAGTTCACGTGGGCCATCAGCTTGACGCCCAGGGAGTTGATCACGGTGGTGACCACCAGCAGGATGGCTCCGAGGACGACGGCGTTCGCGGCGCCGCTGGTGGTGTTCAGCGCGGCATCGCCTCCCACCAGCTGGAAACCGTCCCAAAGCTGAGGGAGCACAACCTGCATGGCAATGGCGGCTGCGGCGGCTGTCACAACCTGTGCCAGGGCCATGAACCAGCCCGCAAACCAGCCGACCGTTTCGCCACCAACGCGCCGTGACCATTGGTAGACGGCTCCGGAGATCGGGTAGCGGGCGGCAAGTTCGGCAAAATTCAGGGCCACCAGCAGCTGTCCGATCAGGACTACGGGCCAGGTCCAGAAGAAGGCCGGGCCGGCAAAGGAGTAGCCGAACGCGAAGAGTTGGAAGATGGTGGTCAGGATGGAAACGAAGGAGAAGCCTGCTGCGAACGAGGCATAACGGCCGAGCTTGCGGTGCAGGGACGGCTCGTAGCCGAGTGATGTGAGGTCTGCATCGTCGGTCTGCACTGATGGGGGAAGAACAGTGGATGTCATCGGGATCTCCGGGGCTGGAACGGCGTTGGGGTTGATGCGTTCCGGCAAATGCAGCGCTGGACCCGAGCTGCGGAATACCGGTCAATTGATAGTTTTCCAGTCGAAGATCCCGGACTCGTTTCCCCGACGTAAAAGGTTCATTGACAGGTTGTTTCCGTTGCGTTTCCCTAGCCTCACCATCACTAAGGCAACAGCGCAGGGTCTCGCCAAGGTGCAAGAATGATGCCGTGACAACAGCCGGCCCCGGGCGCCCCCGCAAGCAGCAACCATCCCGACCTGGAGCCACGGCCCGCGAGGAAATCCTCGATGCCGCGGCCGAACTCTTCACCACCCAGGGCTACGCCACCACGTCCACCCGCTCCATCGCGGACGCCGTCGGGATCCGCCAATCGTCCCTTTACCACCACTTCGGCACCAAAGACGACATTCTTGAGGTCCTGCTGGCGGGCACGGTGGCCAGCGGCCTCGCCGTTGCCCGCACGATCTGTTCCGGGAACGACGGCGAGCGCAGCCCCGTGGCGGCTGCGGCACGGTTGCACGCCGTCGCACTCTATGACGGAACCCAACTGTGCAACGCCCGATGGAACGTCGGGGTGCTCTACAACTTGCCGGAGGCCCGCAGCGCGCGGTTCCACAGCTTCACGGAGGACAGAAAGGAACTCCGAGGGTTGTACCAGCGCTTAGGCTCAGAACTCCCCGGCAATGGCTGGACCAGCCGCAGCCAGAACGGGGATCTGGCGTTTCGACTTGTGGAGTCCCTGGTCAGCCTCCGCGCCGACGGGCTGACCACGCCGGACTCCCCCCGACAGGCGGCCGACGCCGGCATTGTCCTCAGTGGCATGGCGGACAGCCTTGCTGCGATCAAGACACACAGTGCTGCGCTCGTTGCGCGAATGACTTCGTAACCGGCTCCAGCCCTCCCCGCGGCGTTGCTGCCGTGACCGGATGAGGGCTAGGGTTGATGCTAAGCATGCTTAGCATGCGCGTGCATACAAGCTGTCCGCGCAGAGACCCAAAGATCCGGAGGAGCACCATGACTGACCAGTACACGTTCAGGAACCCCGTTACGGCGTACGAGCAGATCGAGCCGCCCGAACAGAGCCAGCCGGAACCCGGCCTGGACGCCAAGCTGATGCCGAAGGCCGACCTGGGCGAGGACAGCTACCGCGGCACCGGCCGGCTGGTGGGCCGCAAGGCACTCATCACCGGCGCGGACTCCGGAATCGGCGCCGCGACGGCCATCGCCTTTGCCCGCGAGGGTGCCGACGTCGTGATGTCCTATCTGCCGGAGGAAGAAGAAGACGCTACCCGGATCGCGGAGCTGATTGAGAAGGCCGGCCGCAAGGCGGTCAAGGTTCCAGGCGACCTGAAGGATTCGGCGGTGTGCCGTGACCTCGTGGAAACCGCTGTGCGGGAGCTCGGCGGCCTGGACATTTTGGTAAATAACGCCGGCAAGCAGGTGGCGCAGAAGGCGCTCGGCGACATCACTGACGTCGAGTTCGACCACACCTACAAGACCAATGTGTACGCCATGTTCTGGCTCACCAAGGAGGCCCTGCCGCACCTGCCGGCGGGGGCGAGCATCATCAACACCACCTCCATCCAGGCGTACAGCCCCTCGGCCACGCTGGTGGACTACGCCTCCACCAAGGCGGCGATCAACAACTTCACCAAGGGCCTGGCCCAGCAGCTCGCACCCAAGGGCATCCGGGTCAACGCGGTGGCGCCCGGTCCCATCTGGACCCCGCTCCAGGCCAGCGGCGGCCAGCCCACTGAGGACCTGCCGGAGTTCGGCAAAGAGACTCCGTTGGGCCGTGCCGGCCAGCCGGCTGAGCTGGCGCCGGCCTACGTGTTCCTCGCCTCGTCCGAGTCCAGCTACGTCATCGGCGAGACCCTCAACGTCAACGGCGGCATGCCGACGCCGTAGCCGCCGGCGCTGAAATCGTGAGTGCTATGCGCTGATATGTGGATTGGGTTGTCAAGGGGCCTCTCCCGGGATTTCGGGAGGGGCCCACCCGTGAGTGGGGACCGTCCGCTCCAGAGCGGCTTTACTGCCAGTTCGGCCTCACCGCTCCGGCTGCAGGGCCTTGCTCCAGAGCACCCCGCCGTTGGCGTCCCGCAGGCTCACGGTGAAGACGTCTCCCTCGCCCAGGTCCACATGGCCGAAGTACTGGCTTTTTCCGCTGCGCGGGGACTCGTTCGCATAGGCGCCGGCCTGGAAGAACGCGACCTCCGGCCCGAAGGTCCCGTCCAGCTTGTTCGGTCCGAAGCTACCGGCGTTGATGGGACCCGCCACGAATTCCCAGAAGGGGTCGAAGTCCTGGAAGGACGCCCGCTCCGGCGAGTAGTGGTGGGCCGCGCAGTAGTGCACGTCGGCGGTCACCCAGACCACGTTCTTTACCCGGTTTCGTTTGAAGGCGGAAAGCACGCCGGCGAGCTCGAGCTCCTTACCCAAGGGGGCGCCGTCGTCGCGGTTGGAGAAGGACTCCTCGTTCACCGGACCGTCCGGCACCACCAGGCCCAGCGGGAGATCGTTGGCTATGACTTTCCACGTGGCCTTGGACCTGCTCACTTCGCGGATCAGCCAGTCCGCCTGCTCCTGGCCAAGGATGTGCATCAGCTGCATCTCCTTGCCGTCCGTGTTGGGGTCCTTGAAGCTGCGCATGTCCAGGCAGAAGATGTCCAGTTGCGGGCCGCGGGAGATCTTTCGGTAGATCCTGGCGGGCTCGAAACCTGTAGTGCCGTCGCTGCGGCCGGCGATCGGCTGGTATTCCTGCCAGGCCTGGCGTCCGCGGGCGGCGAGGACGTCCACGCGGCGTTCGGTGTAGCGGTCATCGGTGAGAATCTGACCCGGGTACCAGTTGTTGTGGGTTTCGTGGTCATCCCACTGGGCGATCACCGGGACCTCGGCGTACATAGCGCGGATGTTCTTGTCCATCATGTTGTAGCGGTGCCGGCCGCGGAACTCGCTGAGCGTCTCGGCCACCTTGGCCACTTCCGCAGTGACGAGGTTGCGCCAGATCTGCCCGTCAGGCTCAGTGACCTGCGCGGGGATGGGGCCGTCGGCGTAGATCGTGTCTCCGGAGTGGATGAAAAAATCCGGGCGGGTGGCGTGCATGGCCGCGTAGCCACGCATACCGCCGATCTCCTCGTTGATGCCCCAGCCCTGTCCGGCGGTGTCGCCGGTCCAGACGAAGCTCTGCGTCCTCGGCGAGTGTCCGCGGCGGAAGCCGCCGGCTCGCTGGGAGGCAGGGCCGGGAGCGGTGCAGTAGGATCCACGCGCGGTTTCGCCGGCGTTGCCCTCGGCGTCCTCAAAGTGCATGCTGACCGCGAAACGGGTTCCAGCGGGGAGGCGATCCGCGTAAATTTTGGCGGTGAAGTCCGTCGCCTCGCTGGCGGCGCTCCCCCTCAGTACCCGCTGGAAGGCCCGGCCGCCGCGGAGCGG
Organism: Arthrobacter sp. CG_A4; assembly: GCF_035985125.1. NCBI lineage: Bacteria > Bacillati > Actinomycetota > Actinomycetes > Micrococcales > Micrococcaceae > Arthrobacter > Arthrobacter sp. CG_A4. The sequence continues at coordinate 12,926 of NZ_JAXCID010000063.1, forward strand.
GGACCCGTCGTCGTCGACTGCCAGCAGGCTGGCCACCAGCTGGCCGGAACCTGACGCGCGGGCCCACAGCACGCCGGAATCGGCGGTGACGTCGCCCGTGGCGATACCCGAGGGAAGGGTCAGACGGTTCCGGACCAGCGCGACGCCGGACGGCCGGGCCGCGCTGGCGGGGGCGGCGGCAGTCCCTGGAACGACGGCGACGGCACCGGCGGCGGCAATGGCACCTTTGAGGATGATTCGGCGGGTGTAAGCAGTCATGCTCCCATCGTTGCTTGCCCGCGTTAACCGGCGATGGCGACGATGTGAACGCTGTAGTGACGTCGAGAGCGGCGTCAGCGGGCCGGCGCGTCGTCCACGAACGCCACCTGGGCCGTGTATTGCTGGTACAGCTTCAGCGCATCGTCAATGGCGATCCGGCCAAAGCTCAAGGTGTCCTGCAGCCCTTCAAGCTGGGCCTTGCAGGTCTCCGCTGCGCTGACCCGGTCCGCGAGGGAATGGGAGTTGGCGAAATTCGTGGCCAGCGCCGCGGCGACGGACAGCAGCACGGCCCCCAGGCACAGGACGCGCCACACCACGGAATCGTCGGCCAGCGAGAAGACACCCTGGATTGCGTTGGTGAATCCTGTGCCCCTGAATGCCGGACCGGCGGTGAGCATGGCGGCAATTGCGCTGCCCACGACGCTGATGTTGGAGAGCTGGTTCCGCCGTGGCCGTTCCCGTCCCAGATAGGAGCGGACCGCTTGTTGCTTCTGTTCGATGCGGGTGGACAGCAATTGACGTGTATCCGGTGTTTCATTCATGACCTGCTACCAGCCTCCCTCGCCAACGGCGCCTGCGTCCAGATTCCCACCGCCCCACTTCGGTGTCCAGACCCCGCGTTGACTCATAGAAAATGCGCGCGAAGCAGGTATCGAAGAATCATTTGAGAATGCGCGCGTAGCGGTGCGCCTGTCCGTTCCGGTTCGCCG
>NZ_JAXCID010000064.1:0-13573 GCF_035985125.1 Arthrobacter sp. CG_A4
TTCCTGTCCCCGTCCATGCCGGCCGGCCGACGCCGGACTTTCCCTACCCGTGGAGCATCGTGCGGTGGGTCCCCGGAACCGCCGCGGCCGACGTCGGCCCCGCAGGCCGCGGGCCGGCCGCTGAAGGTCTGGCCGATTTCCTGCTGTCCCTTCACGTGCCCGCCGAAACCGGCGTCCCGGTGAACCCTTTCCGGGGGGTGCCGCTGCTGGATCGTGACGCTTCGGTACTGGAATGGCTCGTGGACCGCGAACGCTACCCGCAGGCGGCAGCGTTGAGAGCGGTGTGGGCGCAGGCCTGTGCCGCCAAAGCCTGGGATGGTCCGCCGATAATGCTCCACGGGGACCTTCACCCCGGCAACATCCTGCTGACGGACCGCGGCTCGCTGGCCGGTGTCATCGATTTCGGCGACGTCGGGGCGGGGGACCCGGCCGCCGATCTTGCGGTGGGGTGGCTGATGTTCGACGCCGGCACTCGCCGCCGCTTCATGGGCACCTTTAGCTCCGCAGCGGATGGGGAGACCTGGATAAGGGCGCGTGGTTGGGCCCTCATCCTGTCCACCGCCATGCTGAGCAACTCCGACGATAATCCGCGGATGTTCGGCGCAGGAAAGTTCGGGATCAGGCAGATACTGGATGACGGACCTAGCTTGCAACTCTGACGCCGGCGTTAATTGTCGGGGGCTCCTGCCATGCTGTGGGTATGGAAGGCAGAGTAGCTGCGGAGACGTTGGAGGCCATCGAGGCCTCCCTTGCCAGGCTGGCCGCTTTCGCCGGCTGCGGAGCCGGGAACGCGGCCCCGACTAGCGCTGACCCTCTTCGGGACGAAGCGGACGCGTGCTTGGACGGCATGGCTGAGGTGGCCAGCGTGGAAGCCAGGCTGGCCGCGCTGAAAGTGCACTTCGCCGCCGGATACGCGCGCGCTGCCTCCGACATGGCCGCTCCAGCCGTTTCCCCGCAGGAGCGCACCGCCCAGGAAATGGCGGTGACAGCAGAGGTGGCCTGTGTCCTGACCGTGAGTGAAAGATCGGCGGCGGCGCTCCTGGCGGAGTCAGCCACCCTGACCACCGGGCTGCCCCTGACGCTGTCTGCGCTGCAGGCAGGGAGCATTTCCTGGCAACACGCGCGGGTGATGTGTGATGAAACGTCCGGTCTGGACCCCGCCGCGGCGGCTGCTCTGGAGGCTCATTTCCTGGACCCCGAAGCTGCCTTTGCCGCGCGTGGATGCCCTGCGGGGGAGCTGGTGCCGGGCAGGTTTCGGGCCAAAGCGCGCAGATGGCGTGAGGTGCATCATCCTGTAAGCATCGAAGCGCGCCACCGCAAGGGAGTGGAGGACCGCCGGCTGGAATATATGCCGGACCGGGACGGTATGGCCTGGCTCTCGGCCTATGTGACGGCGGATGTGGCGGTGGCTGGATGGTCCCGTGCCACGGAAGCGGCCCGTGCACTGCAGGGGCCGAATGAATCCCGGACCCTGACCCAGCTCCGCGCGGACGTCGCCGCTGACTGGCTGCTGGCGGGGGTGGCGGAGGGAACTCCGTCACCCACGGCGCAGGTCCTGGTGACCGTACCGGTGCTGTCTCTTTTGGGCGCCGTGGCGGAACCGGCCACGCTGGATGGGTACGGTCCCGTACCGCCGTCCATGGCCCGCCGGCTGGTGGGGGATGGTGCCGGATCGTTCCTGCGTGTGCTGACCGATCCGCGCAGCGGAGCGCCGCTGGAGATCGGCCGGACCAGCTACAGGGTTCCGAAGGCGATGCGCCAATGGTTGCGGCTACGGGACGGCCGGTGCCCCTTTCCGGGCTGCAATAACCATTCCCTGGATAACGAAGCGGATCACGTGCTGGCTTGGTCCGAGGGCGGCGGCACCGGCGTCACTAACCTGGGCCAGCCCTGCCGGCGTCACCATCGACTCAGACACACCACAGCGTGGAAGCCGGGAGATGCGACCCGGGACCAGCCACCTGGCTGGATCTCACCCGCGGGACGCTCCTACCCCAGCGAACAACAAGACTGGGAACCGCCACACTGGCCCCAGCACCTCGGCCGCGCGGGTGAAGGCTGGGAGTTGAAACCGCCCGACTTGCCGGACGAACTTGCCGGTGCCGTCGGACCCGGCGAGACCGGGCCACCATTGCCCGTGGATCCCTTTCCTGACTGGGAACTGTTCATCGCGGCGTAGGGTCGGCGCTCCATATTCCTGCCCGTCCAGCCACAGGTGGACGCCGTTCTGCCGGCTGCGCATGATGAAGACATGACTCCCGACGATTCTCCAGGCGGTCAGCGGCCTCGGCGGGCGACGATGGCCGACGCCGCTGTCGTTGCCCGGATGCTTTATGACTTCAACACTGAGTTCTCGACGCCGACCCCCGGCGTCCGCGAGCTCCAAGCGCGATTGAAGCTCCTCCTGGCGGGGGACGACGTTGTGGTCCTGCTGATCGGCGAGCCAGCGAGCGGCGTTGCTGTGCTGAGTTTCCGGCCCAACGTCTGGTACCCAGGGCCGGTCGCGATCCTCGACGAGCTTTACGTCCGTCCGGAGCTGCGCGGTCACCGCCTCGGCAGCGCTCTCTTGAACGCGGCACTCGACTTGGTACGCGACCGGGGCGGCTCGCTCATCGAGATTAACGTGGACGGCGAGGATACCGACGCACGACGTTTCTACGAAGCGCACGGGTTCAGCAACACTGAACCCAATCAAAGAGACCCAATGCTTTACTACTACCGGGAACTCTGAAACGGGCCCGTTGTTCACGGCGAGGGGGATCCGGCAGATCCTGGAAGGCTGACTTAGGGAACCACTCTCAGGGCCCCACTCAGCCCCACCACGCTAATGATCCTTCCCAGTTCACCCACCAGCAACCAACACGCCCTCCAGCGTTCTCCCGCGACCAGCAGTCTTTTCACGTCCCCTTTTGCCCGGCAGGTTCCATGTGCCCCGGGCGGAGAATCCCCTGTATTTAATTAAGGAGTACTCCGTGTTTGTGAAAAGCACCCTTGCCGCCGTCGCCGTCCTTGCCTCCCTGGCCGGGACAGTAGCAGCCCCTGCCCAGGCAGAGGCTACCAAGCCGGCTCCCGTCGTCGTTGGCCAGCCCCTCGCCCAGGCGCATGCGCACAACGACTATGAGCATGACCGTCCCCTATTCGATGCGCTGGAGCATGGCTTCACCAGCGTGGAAGCGGACGTGTGGCTGGTGGGCGGCGAGCTGCTGGTTGCCCACGACCTGAAGGATGTCCAGCCCGGCGTTACGCTCGAGAGCCTCTACCTCGATCCGCTCCAGGACCTGGTCCGCGGCCAGGGCCGCAGCGTCTACCCGAAGTGGGACGGCAGCCTGCAGCTTCTGATCGACATCAAGAGCGACGGCGAATCCACCTACGCCGCAATCGAGCAGGAACTGGCCGAGCACCGCGACATCATGAGCCGCTACAGCCACGGCGCCACCAAGACCGGCCCGGTCACCGCGGTCATCAGCGGAAACCGTCCGCTGGCCACCATGCAGGCACAGGAGAAGCGCTTCAGCTTCTACGATGGCCGCTCCGCAGACCTCACCTCCGGAAAGCCTGCCGGCCTGATGCCGCTGGTCAGCGACAACTGGACCAAGCTCTTCACCTGGCAGGGCGTGGGCCCCATGCCGGAGGCCGAGCGCGCCAAGCTGCGCGCTTACGTGGCCGAGGCGCACGCCAATGGCTACCGCGTCCGCTTCTGGGCCACCCCGGACACGCCCGGCACCGCACGCGAAGCCATCTGGAACGAACTCTTCGACGCCGGCGTGGACCACATCAACACCGACGACCTCGCAGCACTGCAGCAGTTCCTGACCGCCCGCGCGGCCTAAGCCGCACACCTCAGGCCCCAACCCCGCAAAGAAGAGGAATACGTCATGCCTTCAAAAACCATCAAAACGACGACTGCGGCGGTAGCCGTCCTGGCGCTCGGCCTCCTTGCGTCCCAGCCCGCTGCCGCCGCCGCCGACAACACCGCCGACAGCACTTCCAAGAGCCGGGGGTTCACGTTCGGCGTGATCGGCGACATCCCCTACGGCGAGGCCGAAATCGCGAAGTTCCCCGCCCGCATCCAGGACATCAACGCCGACAGCGCGCTGAAGTTTGTCACCCACGTGGGCGACATCAAGAACGGCTCCTCGGTCTGCTCGGACGAGTACTTCGAGAACATCCGCACGCAGTTCGACACCTTCGAGCACCCGCTGGTCTTCACCCCGGGCGACAACGAATGGGTGGACTGCCACCGCACCAACAACGGCGCCTACAACCCGCTGGAACGGCTCGACAAGCTGCGGGATATCTTCTTCGACGAGTCCGGCAAGACCCTGGGCGCCACCATGCCTGTCAAGACCCAGGCGGACCTCGGACTGCCGGAAAACGTCCGCTTCACCCAGAACCGGGTGGCGTTTTCCGTGCTGAATATCCAGGGCAGCAACAACTCGCTGCAGCCGTGGACGGGCCTGGGCGAAACCACGGCCACGCCCGAGCAGTTGGCCGAAGTTAGGCACCGGACGGACGCCGTCCTTGCCCAGATCCGCGACACCTTCGCTGACGCCGAACGCCGCAACGACCGTGCCATTGTCCTGATGACCCAGGCCGACATGTTCGACCCGTCCCTCCTCGCCGCCGCGACCGCCAATCCGGACACCATGTCCGGCTTCCGCGAAATCGTGCAGGCTGTTATCGACGAAACCAACAGCTTCGACGCCCCGGTTTACCTCATCAACGGCGACAGCCACGTCTTCGCCGAGAACCAGCCGCTCGCGGAGGGCTCACCCTGGCTGGACATCTACGGCCAGCCCGCCGCCGATGACCTGCAGCGCATCACCGTGGACGGATCCGCCAACGCCACCAACTTCGTTAGGTTCACCGTCGCCGGCAACAGTGCCGATGGCGCGGATGTTCTGGCCTGGGAAAAAGTCCCCTTCAGCCAGTAGGCACCGGACGGAAGCGGACGACGGCGGGAGGTCCCGCCGTCGTCCGCTTGCCTGCCCCCGGTGGCTCAGGGTATTTCCGGCATGTCCTTCAGCCCTGTAGTGCTGGCGTAGCTCCAAATGGCGTGGTCGAGTTCTTTCTGCCCCACGTAGAGTTTCCCCGCAGCCTCCTTGACGAGGGCGCCGGCAAATTCAGAAGGCACTCGCCGCCGAACCGCGCGCGCCACGAAGTCAGTGATCCACGTGTCTGCCTTCACGCCGTCATGGTTCAGCAGCATCGTGAAGTACTCCCACGTAACAGAGCCGAGGCCTGAGACTCCTGTGTACCCAGTCCTGTGATCAGCGTCTCTTGGCCTAAGATGTGCTGCCTCGGTTACCCCAATGGCCACGAAGCGCTTGGCCGCTTCCACGATGGCAAGAGCCTTTGTCTTCCCTGCGTGCACTTTCTGGCGATTCAGGACCTTTTCGAGTGCAAGCGGGTCCTGGCCCGCCAGATAGCTCATCCTCTCTGAATCGATGATGTGCTCCGAGTGTTTCTCGTACCGCAGAACGGCGCCCCGGGCGCCTGTCCACGACCCGTCGTTGCGTGGTCTGCCGTACCGGAAACGGATCGACATGACCGCATCGACCAATGCCGAATCCATGCGCTTATAACCGCCAGGCCATTTCTTCCAGGGTGTCGGAAGGGCCGCAATGGCGATGAGGAGTCGGTCGAGGTCGGGAGCGGTCGCATTCACAGGTAGCTTTTCACGCTGGCTCGGAGTGCTTCCGTGTGCTCGTAGATCTCTTCCAACGAGCTAATCGGCATCCTGGTCTCTTCCTTGTTGCCGTCAAAAATTCCGATGTACTTTTGGGTGCGGTTAAAGTGCAGGCGCGCGATCGGCTTGCGATTGTTGTCGTCCAACAGCACCGCGAAATACGATTTGGCATCTCTCTGCGCTATACGTGCGGGCTTGACTTCGCTGCAGACGATGGCCCGCACAATCTGGTATCCCTCAATTTCCTCCAGCGTCGTTTCTATGCCGTCAGCATCGGCAAGGTCTGCTTCCGCTACGGGTGCGCTGGTGACCGTGGCAGCCATTGTGGCGTCCTCGTTTTGCGGAAAGGTCGACGCGCCGAGAGCTTTCTTCAGCCGTTCGTTCACCTGGTCGTTCAGGAACTGCTTTGACGCTTTGGTTACCAACGTGGTGAACTGCTCACGCACTTTCTGCGTGTACGCACCCGTATACACGCGGCCGGTGAGGAACTTGATCCACTCGTCCTCCGGCTCTTTGAATTGTGCCGCCAGGGTCCTCTTAAGCTCACCGATGTATTTCAGTTCGCCAGCCGCGCTGATGATCGAGTCGAGATCAAAGACGTCCTTCGAGAGTTTTTGCAGTTCCGGGATGAGGGATTCGTCGATGTCACTCAGGTCGAGCACGAGGAACGGCTTGGCGTCCATGCGGTTTGGTGCATCGAGGTCGGTGAAGAATTGGTACACCTCGCCGTTGGTAAGAACGGCGATCCTAGCGCTGGTTACGGCAAAATACCGGAACAGCTGAGATGCGTGCTCGATTTTCACGGGTTCCGTGGACTTCTTGCACTCGATCAGGATCTGGACTTCGCCGTCCTTGACGATCGCATAGTCGATCTTCTCGCCCTTTTTGAGCCCTACATCGGCGATGAACTCCGGTACGACTTCCATGGGGTTGAAGACGTCATAGCCAAGAATCGTGGAAATGAAGGGCATGACAAAGGCATTTTTTGTTGCCTCTTCGATTTGGATCACGCCCCGCTGTTGACGCACCTTTGCTGCCAAAGCTGATAGTTTTTCTGCAAAATCCATTTGTCCCCCTGAGAATTGATGGTGCTGCCCACCGTAGCGCAGCCCTGTGCCACTTTGATGAAAGTACTACCAGGCGGCGAAATTCGCGCTTGAGATTCCCTGCCATCGAAACGACTCGCCCCGCTGAGACAGGCCGCTGTCCCGATGCCCGCCACCGCGGCGAAGTTCGCCCCCTTCGTCCCGTTTCTGCTCAGCGACGACGGCACCGACTTGCAGAGCATCACCTGGAGCGAAAGAGATCGTGGTGAATCGGCCGAGTATCCTTTCCTCAGCCCGTACGAATGGGCGAGCACGTCTAAGACTCTTGAAACTGTGTGTGTGGAATCGGAAAACTGGGGGAATCAGTGCGTGAAATGAGCTTCACTGCCATCGACTTTGAGACGGCCAACAGCCAACGCGGTTCGGTGTGCGCGGTCGGTCTGGCCCGGGTTGTCAGGGGAGAGATCGTCGAACGGGCATCTTGGCTGATCAAACCGCCCAGGGGCATCGATCACTTTGAACCCCGTAACGTCGGCATTCATGGCATCCGTGCACAAGACGTTGTGACCGCCCGTGATTGGGAAGAGTCACTCGCGAGCATCTTCCGATTCGCTGCTGGCGGCCACTTCGTGGCGTACAACGCCGGGTTCGATGCGAGTGTCATGAGGGCCGCTACCGAAGCGACTGGAATTGTCCTGCCTCGGCACGAGTTCTATTGCGCACTGGAACTCGCCCGCGGGCATCTAGATCTCCCGCGTCACAAGTTGAACGACGTCACGGATCATTTGGACCTCCCGCTCTTTGCACACCACGAGGCCGGTGCGGATGCGATCGCCTGCGCCAACGTGGTGCTGACCATAGCCCGCATGCGACAACTCGAGTCCGTTGCTGACATGTGGGCGGCCCCGCTCGGAGCGAAACGAGCCAGGAGGCTTGAGCCGGGTAAGCCGCTGATCCCGGTCGGCGGGCAAGTCAACTACACGACCGACCGCACCCTGCGCCTTGCTGATCTGCCGCAACCCAATGCCTCCGCTGACCCGCGGCATCCCTTCTTTGGCCACACATTCTGCTTCACAGGCGAGCTGCAGCGTTTCACAAGGCTTGACGCCATGGCCGCGGTCGCGGACTGCGGAGCGACCAACGGTCAGGGAATCACAAAGAAAACCACTTACGTCGTCGTCGGGCGCTCAGACTCTGCACACTCGGCGAATGCCGGAGACTTGGGCGCCTCCGGTAAAGAACGCAAGGCGCTCGACTACATCGCCCTCGGCCAACACATCACGGTGCTGGGCGAGCGGGAATTCCTTCAGCTTTTGGGACGCCCGGGTGTCAACGTGGAAGTGTCGCATCCGAGGCCCTCCAGTGCACATTCCGTTCAGCACGGATTGGACAAACTTCCTGAGGGCCCTCGGTGGCTGGTCAAGCTGAAGAGCGTTCTTGGCCTGAAGTAACCGTTGGCCGTCTCACTGCGCGGCTGTACCGTTTCGACGTCAAGGTCCGGTCCTCGCTGGTTCTGGGCTGGTGGGCGCCAGCGGCATCGTCAGCGACCAGCACCAACTACGCGCGGCCCCTCAGGATCAGGTTCCAGTAGACCTGGGGGAAGATATCGCGGTCCACCACCCACGATGCTCGGCTCTCTTTCCACGTTGGCACCTTCGGGACAGAGGGCATGGGCCGATACTGGTCATCGAACTCGGCGAAGACAACCGTAGAACGGGAAACCGTGAACGGGCACACTGAGTATCCGTCGTACTTCTCTGTGAGGGGATTTCCCTCCAAGGCAGCAACCAGGTTCTTGGCCAGGACCTTTGTTTGCTTTCGCAACGCACCGCCGGACTTGGAATTGGTGGTTGCCGCGGCATCCCCCAAAGACCAGACGTTCGGGAACCTGACGTGCCGGAGGGTCTGCGGGTCCACTTCCACAAATCCGCCGGCGTCACCCTGGGCGGGCAGGTCCGTTGTTTTCAGCCAGTCCGGCGCCGACTGCGGCGGGACGGCATTGAGCACGTCGTAGCGCAGTTCCTCGGTGGAGCCGGTGGCATTGTTCCGGATCATAGCGGTCTGTTGCGTGGCCGCCACCGAAACCAGCTCGCTGTCCAGGCGCAGTTCGATGCCATACTCGGCAACCTTGCGGTTCAGCTCGTCATCCACTCCTGGCACACCGAATACGGTGGGGTAAGGCTGCACCATGACTACCCGGATGTCCTGGAGCACTCCCTGCTCGCGCCAGTAGTCGCAGGCCAGGTACATCGGTTTCTGCGCGGCGCCCCCGCACTTGATGGGCCCGGCGGGCATGGTGAAAACGGCGGTCCCGGTCTTGAGGCTGCTGAGAAGCGTCCAGGCTTTGGCTGCCAGATTGAATTCATAGTGGGACGCGCCGGACGGGGAATGAACGGCGTCGGCCAGGCCCGGGATCCCATCCCAGTCCAGCTGCAGCCCGGGGCAGACCACCAGGTGGCCATACCCCAGCCGGGTGCCCGAGGCCAAGGTCACCATGTTGCTGGCCGGGTCGATGTCCGCGGCGCCGTCCCGGATCCAATTCACCCCACGGGGCATGACGGAACGCTGGGGGCGGACGGCGTCGGAGGCCTTCGCCCTCCCTCCGGCGATGTGGGAGAACAGCGGCTGGTAGAAGTGGCGGTCCCCGGGCTCCACCACGGCCAGATCCTTCACGCCGTAGCGGACAAGGCGTGCTGCGAGGGAGACGCCGGCGTTGCCTCCGCCGATGATGATGACGTCGTGGTGCTGCCCGGCCACGGCGCTACTTCTTCACGGTCAGGGCGGAGGCTTTGTGCGCGGCCCGAGCCCCGGTTTTGGCGGACTCCACCACATACTGCGGCTCCTCCTCGCTGGCCCGGTGCGTGTGTCCGTCCAGCTCAAAATCAGTGACCTTCTTCTGCACGATCTTGCCGTGGGTGGGGCCTTGAGGCGTGTTCCATTCCACGGGTGTTCCCTTGCTCAGCGACATCGGCACTCCTCGGATACGGCGGTTCCAGCAGCGCATGGCTGACCGGCAACCGGAGCTTCAATAGTAAGCATGATGAGCATTATTGGGTATTGTCCGATCAGCGACGGCGGCTATCCACACCAGGCCTCCGCGGGATTCCAACGCGAAGAGCGTAGGCGAACTCGGGTGGAGCGGCCTGGCCGTTAGTCCGCCGGCTCCCCTCGGATTCATTATCTTGACGATATCTTCACTATGGCGGACGATCGAGGAATGGAGAATCACGACGGCGGTCCCGGCGCAGGACTGGAATCCCCCGGCGTGGAGGATCAGGCGGAACGCGCCATGACAGTGGTGGGGGCGCTGGTCCTGCAGTTGCGGCGAGAGGCCGGGTACAGCATCGGGAGCCTGGCGGCGGCGGCCGGCCTTAGTCCGGGTCTGCTCAGCCAGATCGAGCGCGGCCAAGGCAATCCGTCACTGACCACGCTGATCAAGCTGTCCCAGGCCCTGAAAGTGCCGGTCGGGCGCTTTTTTGACACCAAGGATCAGGGCGGGGCCCTGGTTCGGCGCGCCGACAGGCGGCGCCTCGAAGTTGCCGAGGATAACCTCATCTATGAGCTCCTGACACCCCACATGAGCGGCCAGCTGGGCATGCTCCGGGCCCAGATTGCGGCTGGATGGGACAACGAGGATGCTCCCTTCAAGCATGCCGGCGAGGAGTGCGTGACCATGGTGCAGGGCCGGCTCCACGTCTGCGTCAACGGCGTGGGATACGACCTGGAGGAAGGCGATTCGCTGACCTACGACTCCTCGCTGCCGCACTGGTACCGCAACTCAACGATGGAAGATGCGGTGCTGATCGGCGCCATGACGCCGCCGTCGTTCTAGTTGTCGTCTTCCGCAGGGCGTTCAATATAATGAATGAATTGCGTTCAAAGTGTTGACTTGAGCGGTGGCTGGGCCAAATACTGATGGGAGCGCGTGGAGCCAGCCGGCTGCCGACGCCGCCGCAGCCGGCCATCCAGCCCCGGCCCGTCCACCACTCCAAGGAACCTGCCCATGACGCCCAGCACCGCCCCGGCAACCGCCGTTCCAGCCAGCACCGCCCCCACCGCCGCCGCGCTTGACTGGGCCAAAAAACTGGTCGCCTTCGACACCACCAGCCGCAATTCCAACCTTGCGATGATCCGCAGCATGGCGGACGAGCTCACCGCTCACGGTCTCACGCCGCTGATCGTCCCCAGCCCGGACGGCCGCAAAGCCAACCTCTTCGCCACGATTCCGGCCCACGACGGCGCCGTCACCGGCGGCATCATGCTCGCCGGGCACACCGACGTCGTCCCCGTGGACGGTCAGGCGTGGGACAGCGACCCGTTCGCACCCGAGGTCCGCGACGGGCGGCTCTACGGCCGCGGTACCACGGACATGAAAGCCTTCAGCGGCGCAATCCTGGGCCTCCTGCCGGCATTCCTCTCCCGTCCGCTGGCAGAACCGCTGCACTTCGCCTGGACCTACGACGAAGAGGTGGGATGCCACGGCGCCGTCGTCCTGCTGGCCGAGATCGCCGCCCGCGGGATCCGTCCCCGGTTGTGCTTTGTCGGCGAGCCCACCAGCATGCGCCCGGTCTCAGCGCACAAGAGCAGCCAGCTCTATCGCGTCAGTGTCAGCGGGATTGCCGCCCACTCCTCCATGACCTCCACCGGCGTTAACGCCATCGAGTACGCGGCCCGGTCCATTGCATTCATCCGCTCCCTCGCCGACGAACACCGGCTCTCCGGCCCCTTCGACGAGAGTTTTGTGGTGCCTTACACCACCGCCAATGTCGGCGTCGTCAGCGGCGGGGCCGCAGTGAATACCGTTGCCGAAAAGTGCGACTTCGAGTTTGAGTTCCGGACCATTCCAGGCGACGACCCGGATGCCTTCACATCCCGCGTCGAGGACGATCTGGCCCAGCTGCGGGCCGAAATCCAGCAGGAGAATCCCTCGGCTGATATCCGCATGGTCCCGCTGGGTAAGGTGCCGGGACTCAGCCCCGAGGGCCCGCGCGCCGGATTGGAACTGGCCCAGGACCTCACCGGCATCATTGCCGAGGAGACAGTTGTCTACGCGACCGAGGCCGGACTCTTCCAGCGGGCCGGGATCGACACCGTGGTGTGCGGGCCCGGCAGCATGGACCAAGGCCACACCGCCAACGAATACATCGAACTGACCCAGATCGCCGCCTGCGAGCGTTTTTTGCAGGCTCTCGCCGCCCACCTCGCTACGACCGAACGGACTGCCCAGCCATGAGCCATCAAACCGCCCCCAGCCTCGGTTCCAGCGGCCAGGCCGCCGACACGCGTTCGCCGGCCGCCCTGGCGCTGGAACAAAGCAACGCCCGGAAGGCCGTCGTCGCAGCCTCCATCGGCAACGGACTCGAATGGTTCGACCTGATCGTCTACGGCACCTTCGCTGTCACCATTTCCAAGCTATTCTTCCCGACGACGAATGAAACGGCGTCGCTGCTGCTGGCCTTCGCGTCATTCGGAGTTTCTTTCATCATGCGTCCCCTCGGTGGCATCATCATCGGCCGCTACGCCGACAGGGCCGGCCGTAAGGCGGGCATGCTGGTGTCCATCCTCGTTATGTTCGTCGGAACGTTGATTATTGTTGTCGCTCCCACGGCCGCTGCCATCGGGGTCACGGCGAGCATCCTGGTACTGGTGGCGCGGCTGCTGCAGGGCTTCGCCACCGGCGGTGAATTCGGCACCGCGACGGCCTATCTGATCGAGTACGCACCCAACCGAAAGGCGTTCTACGGCAGCTGGCAGGTGGCCACCCAGGGCGGCGGCATCCTGCTCGCCGGGATCTTCGGGTTCGTGCTGAACACCTACCTCAGCACCCAGGCGCTCGACTCCTGGGGTTGGCGGCTTCCGTTTATCTTCGCGCTGGCACTCGGTCCCGTGGGCTGGTACATCCGGTCCAAGATGCAGGAGACCCCGGAGTTCCTCGCCATGGAACGGTCCACGGCGCCCCTGCGGGAGACGTTCATCGGCAACCGGGGCCGGCTCTGGGCCATCGTCGGCGTCGTTTCCCTGGGATCTGTGGGCGTCTACATCGCCCTCTTTATGCCCACCTACGCGATCGTGAATCTTGGGATGCCGAAATCCGTGGCATTCCTCTCCACCCTGATCTTCGGTGTGGTCATGAGTATCGGTTCCCCGTTCATCGGCATGCTCGCGGACAAAATGGGGCCGGCCCGGATCATGACCTGGGCTGCCGTTGGGTCCATGATTGTCGGGGTTCCGGCGTTTATGCTGCTCATCGCGGCGCCCGCATTGCCCACCATGATCGTGGTGGAACTGGTGCTGTCGGTCCTGGCCACTGCCTACTTCGCGCCGCTGCCAGCCATCATGTCCGCGATGTTCCCGGCCCGCATCCGCTCAACGGGACTTTCGCTGGGCTACAACATTGGGGTCACCGTCTTTGGCGGTTTTGCTCCCTTCATCCTCACCTGGCTGATCGGCAGCACCGGTTCCCTGCTGGTACCGGGCTTCTACCTCGTTGCGGTTGCAGTGATCGCCTTGGCCAGCCTCACCATTTCCCGGAAGGTGTACCGCCAGGCCTGATCCAAGCAGGGCTGGGTTCCCGCCCAAGTGGCGGGAACCCATACTTCAAACTCCCGCCCTGAGGGGCCAACCTCTAAGGTCCAACGTCGAAGCACCTAGCCGAACAGGCTCAGCACGGCTTGTGCGAACGCGTCCGGGTTCTCCTGCGGAACGTTGTGTCCAACACCCGGAAGGAGGCGTTCGCTGTAGGGGTGTTATGCGTCGCAGTGTTTGGCGGTGTGGGCGTCTTTGGGCGTGACGAGAAGGGTTTTTTGCCGCGGGGTCTTGATTTAGTGTCGTCGGCGGC
>NZ_JAXCID010000065.1:0-13391 GCF_035985125.1 Arthrobacter sp. CG_A4
ACGCCCCGCCGGAACCCGCCGGCGGGGCATTTCTATGCCCGGCCCGTCATCACCGGACGTGACGCCGCCACAGTCAAATAACGCGACGGGTAACACCCCGGCGCGTGATGTGCCGTACCCCGTGGCTACGGAAGGGTGCGCGGCGTTCCGGAGTCCGGGTCGTCCGTCACGGGGTTTACGAGTCCGTCTTCGGTGTATCCGCGTTCGGTTTCTTCCGTATCCAACAGCCCGGGCTCCACCAGGTTGCCGCCGCTGGCATAACCGGTATCCGTGTCGGTGTAGCCGACGGCGTCGGAATCCGTCACTGCCGCGTCGGGTGCGGTGAAGTCCTCGGCCGCGGCTGACCGACCGTTGAAGTCGGGGTCATTGAAGTCCTGCTCCGAGCCTGCCATCCCGGCGGCCCCGAGACCGACGCCTGCGGCCGTCGCACCGCCCAGGCCTGCGCCGCCGACACCTCCGGACACTTCCTGGCCTCCCTCGACTTCACCGCGCCAGGCACCGGTCTCGGCGCCTCTGCCCTCGATGAATTCCTTGAACCGTTCAAGGTCCTTCTTCACCTGCCGGTTGTCGGCACCGACGGCGCTGCCCACCTTCTCCTTGAAGGACTCCGGGTCCCACTCAAACTGGACGTTCACCCGGGTGGTGCCGGCGTCGAGTTTGTCAAAAGTCACTACACCCGAGTGGTCGACGCCGCCGATGCTCTGCCAGGCGATCCGCTCGTCCGGACGCTGGTCGACAATCTCCGTGTCGAATTCCTTTTCCACGCCCGCCACATGTGTTTTCCAGTGGTTGCGCTTGTCGTCAAGCTGCGTCACCGAGTCGACCCCTTCCATGAACTGGGGGAAGGACTCGAACTGGGTCCACTGGTTGTACGCGGTTGAAACGGGTACTGCAACTTCAATTGATTCCTGAACAGTTGCCACAATGGTTCTCCTCTTCACTGGTGCAGGCGGTGAAAGTCCGCCCTGGGGGCATCCCGTGATTCTTGAAGCCGGCCGATCCTTGGCCTGCCTCTAAGCTAGGTTCCGGACCGTCCGCTGGCAATGGAAATAAGCCCCCCGCGAACAAATAATAAGTTTGCTGACTTTTGGACAAATTCTCTGGCTCACCGGAAGCCGCGCCGCTAGGGTGGGGTTGATCAGCGACCACAACAAGGGAGGGTTAAATGAAGGCCTCAAAAACTTTGACAGACAACCTGCAGTCCGTCCTGGCGGACCTGATCGAACTGCATCTCCAAGGGAAACAGGCACACTGGAACGTGGTGGGCACGAATTTCCGGGACATGCACCTGCAGCTGGATGAAATCATCGCCGACGCCCGGATTTTCACGGACCAGTTGGCGGAGCGGATGCGCGCCCTGCACGCCGTTCCCGACGGCCGAAGCGCCACTATCGCCAAGACCACCAGCCTTTCGCCGTTTCCGCAGGGGCTCGTGGACACCAAGGAAACCGTCCCGCTCGTCGTTGACCTCCTGGAAGGAACCGTCAAGACCATGCGTGACGTCCACGACCAGGTCGACGAAGAAGATCCGACGACGGCCGACATCCTCCATGGCTTCATCAAAAAGCTCGAACAGTACGCCTGGATGGTGAATGCCGAGAACATGAAGCCGACCAGCGGGACCCGAGAGCCGACGGCCAAAAAGACCCCCGCGCAGTTAGGGCACCACGATGACTGACATCACGCCGGCTGACACCCCGGATCCAACCGGGCGGTACCCGGATGACGACTTTCCTCGGCAGGAGCAGCAGCAGCCCGGCCTGACGGGTGAAACAGAACCCACACCCGACCACGGAGAAAAGTCCTACCGCGGATCGGGACGCCTCACGGATCGAGTGGCCCTCATTACCGGAGGTGATTCCGGTATCGGGCGGGCGGTGGCCATTGCCTACGCCCGGGAAGGTGCCGACGTCGTCCTCTCCTACCAGCCCAAGGAGGAGCAGGACGCCCGGGACACCGCCGCCTGGGTGGAAAAAGCGGGCCGTCGGGCAGAACTGGTGGCCGGCGACGTTCGGGACGAGTCGTACTGCACAGGACTGGTGGCCCGTGCACTGCAGGCATTCGGCCGGCTGGACATCCTCATACTCAATGCCGCCTACCAGAAGAACCGCGACGGCGTGGAGACTATTGCCACGGAGGAATTCGACCGCGTTTTCCGTACCAACCTGTATTCAATGATGTGGATAGCCCGTACGGCCGTTCCGCACCTCCAGCCCGGCGCCTCGATTATTACCACCTCCTCCGTTCAGGCGTTCAATCCGTCGCCCGAGCTGCTGGACTACGCCATGACCAAGGCGGCGCAGGTGGCGTTCACCAAGGCGCTGGCCCAGGAACTGGGGGAAAGGGGCATCCGCGTGAACGCCGTAGCGCCCGGACCCATCTGGACTCCGCTGATTCCGGCCACCGGCTGGCCGGACAAAGTGCCCGAATTCGGACAGGACACCCCGCTGGGCCGGGCCGGCCAGCCTGCCGAGCTGGCTCCCGCATATGTCTACCTCGCATCGGACGAAGCCTCCTACGTTTCCGGCGCGGTGCTGCCTGTCACCGGAGGCAAGGGCCTGTAGCGCGGTGCCGACAGCCTGAACTACCGGGCGTAGCGCGATACGAAGTTACGCACAATGCGCGGCGGATGGGGAATGACGGCGGAACGCGCGGTCTCCATCAGCTGTTCGGCGTTTTCCGGAGCGAAATATCCGGCGTAGCGATAGGTGTCTACGCGGGTCAGGATCCCGGTGACGTCCAGCTCCGGGTGGAACTGGGTGGCATAGAGATTGTTGCGGATCCTAAACATCTGCACGGGACAGGTCGCCGACGTTGCCAGCAGGACGGCGCCGGGAGGCAGGTTCCGGCATGCCTCCTTAGCGCGGATCCAGCACTATTTCGAGGAGTCCGAAGGCACCTACGGGTATCGTCGAATCCACGCCGACCTCGCGGCGGAACAGACTGAATGTTCGCCCGAGCTTGTGCGGCAGCTCATGCGCCAGGAGGGCCTGGCCTGCCAACCGCGGCCATTCCGGGTGACAACCGAAGCCGACGCGTTGGCCGCGGCCACCATGCCTGACCTCCTCAAGCGTGACTTCACCGCCACTCGACCCGGGGTGAAGTTCGTCGGCGACATCACCTACATCCACACCTGGCAAGGGTTCATCTACCTGGCCACCGTCATCGACTGCTACTCGAAGAAGGTCGTCGGCTGGTCGATCGCCGATCACATGCGCACCGAACTCGTCGCCGACGCCCTCAACAACGCCGCCTCAACGACCCTGATTGAGCCTGACGCGATCTGGCACTCGGACCGCGGCAGCGTGTATACCTCGGCCGGGTTTCGGGCCTTGGTGACCGGCCTGGGGATGCGCTCATCGATGGGACGCACGGGCGTGTGCTGGGATAACAGTATGGCGGAATCTTTTTTCTCCATGCTCAAGAACGAGCGTGTTTACCGGACCGTTTACGCGACGAAATCACAAGCCCGCAGCGACGTTATCCGCTATATCGAGGGCTTCTACAATAGTCGTCGCCGACACTCCGCACTCGGTTACCGACGGCCTAACGAAGTCCACTATGGTTATCAACAGCCAGCCCTGGCGGCGTAGAAGAATTCACTAATTCCGCTGTCCGAAATCCTCGCGGCAGCTCAGGGAGCGTCCTTGTTCTCCTCACGTACGCAGGGTTGGCTCTCGCACCGGGACTGACGATGGTGTGGGTGATCACCGGCGCACTTGGCTGCGGAAGCCTGATCGTCATAGCGCTGTCCCTGTTTAGCCTTCGCACGACCCACCATTCCCAGGCAGCGGCGCTTTCAGGAATGGCCCAGTCGGTGGGGTTTGCACTTGGCGCCGCGGGTCCGGTGGCGTTCGGCGCGCTCCGCGACTGGAGCGGTGGGTGGACCCTGCCCCTTGCCATGACGGCCTGCAGCATGGTCCCGCTGTGCGTCACCGCCGTGCTCTCGAGCCGGAACCGGCTCGTCTGATCCGTCCGGCCCTCGTTGCCCGCGGCTGCAGGCGCCCCAACCCCACGGCGTCGTCGTTTAGTCGAACCGCCCGGCAATCGTCTTGCCCATGATGCCGGCAAGCTGGTCCTGCTGCCTTCGGGCGCGGTCCTTCAACCGTTGCAGATCCTCAGTGTCGAACCGGTCGTCGTCGCGGGATAGCGCGAGCAGCGACGTCCACAGGCTTTCCTTGCCATGCACGGCGGACTGCAGCGCCTCCAGCTCAAGCTGACCACCCATGCCGCCGCTCTTGTGCAACGGATTCAGCGGACCGGCCTTGCTCACCTGGGCACCGAGCCACGCCATGGTCATTTTAGCCCTGCCGGGGGTATAACCGAGGCGTTTGATCAGTGCAGCGAGATCATCCCGGTCGGCTGCGACATCCCGTCGTATCTCATCGAATTCTGAACGGTATTCAGTGTCCCGCCAGGTACGTTTCGCTGATTCAAAAAGCTGTACCCCCGATTCGGCAGCCAGCAGGTGGTCGACGAGATAACCGGAAAGCTTATCGTCGTCGATGCTCATCCGCCGCTCCGGGCGCCGTCGTCCTTCGGCTCGTCCTCCTCGGGTTCAAAGTTCGACGGCTCATCGGTCGAGGTCGCGCCGATCCCATCCTCCGTCTCGGGTATGGTGCCCTCGGGCCCCTTACCCTGTCCCTGCTTGCTGTTTTTGGAGCTATCCGATGTATTCATCAGTTGTTCCTTCCGTGATGATTGAAGCATGTATCACTACTCTAGGTGCCAGGGGAAGCACCTTCCGGACTCGTCGGAGTGGTGGGTTCGGGAGCTGCACAGTCCGCTACACCACGCCGAGCGCGAGCATGGCATCTGCCACCCTGACGAAGCCGCTGATATTCGCACCGGCCACGTAGTTGCCCGGGACGCCGTAATCCTCAGCTGTCTCCGCGCACCGGTCATGGATGCCGACCATGATTTCCGTGAGGCGCTGCTCCGTGTGCTCGAAAGTCCAGGAGTCACGGCTCGCGTTTTGCTGCATTTCCAGGGCCGACGTCGCAACCCCGCCGGCATTGGCGGCCTTGCCCGGGCCGAAAAGGACGCCAGCCTGCTGGAACGCCTCGACGGCGGACGGTGTGCACGGCATATTCGCCCCCTCAGCCACCGCGAGCACACCCGACGCGATGAGCGCGCCGGCAGCTGACTCGTCCAGCTCATTCTGAGTGGCGCAGGGCAGCGCAACCGTTCCTCCCACATCCCAGATCGACCCGCCGGCAACGAAATGGGCGCCGGTTCCCCTACGGTCCGCATACTCCGATATCCTGCCGCGCTCGTCTTCCTTTACCTAGCGCAGCAACTCGACCTTGATACCCGCTTCCTCCACCACATACCCGGAGGAGTCAGAGCATGCCACCACGGTTGCCCCGAAGTATTGCGCCTTTGCAATGGCGTGGACTGCAACGTTGCCTGAGCCGGAGACGATGACCCGCTGGCCCTCGAAGTCCAGTCCCCTGGCTCGTAGCATTTCCCTGGCGAACAGGACAGTGCCGTGCCCCGTAGCCTCGGGGCGGACCAGGGAACCGCCCCAGGTGACTCCCTTGCCGGTGAGGACACCTGATTCATACCGATTGGTGATCCGTTTGTACTGACCGAACAGGTAGCCGATTTCCCTCCCGCCGACTCCGATGTCGCCGGCCGGCACATCGGTGTATTCGCCGATATGCCGGTAGAGCTCTGTCATGAAGGACTGGCAGAACCGCATCACCTCGGCGTTGGACCTGCCCCGGGGATCGAAGTCAGAACCGCCCTTGCCTCCGCCGATCGGCATGCCGGTCAATGCATTCTTGAAGAGCTGTTCAAAGCCAAGGAACTTCACGATTCCCAGGTACACCGACGGATGGAAACGCAGACCGCCCTTGTACGGTCCGAGAGCTGAATTGAATTCCACACGGAACCCGCGGTTGATCTGGACCGTCCCCGAGTCATCCACCCACGGCACCCGGAAGATGATCTGCCGTTCCGGTTCGCAGATCCGCTCCAGCACAGCCGCGTCAACGAATTCGGGATGCTTTTCAGCACCGGCCCCAATGAGTCAAACACCTCGACCACAGCCTGGTGGAACTCGGTTTCGCCAGGATTGCGTCGAAACACCTGATCGCGGATGGAAAGCAAGGCCGGGTCCATGGAACCCCTCAGTATCAGTCGAAGTACTTCCCACTATTCTCCGACTCAGGCTGTCGAAAGCAACCGCCGTTGGCAAAGTCCCTGGCATTGCCACGCCCTGTATCACCACGTACCGTAGGTGGACTTTCAATGCGGCCGGCCGCATTGAACCGATGCGATGAGGCCGACGAATCGCCTGCTGCATCCGGCCGTCACAGTGCAAAGCACTCGTCGCCGGGCCAAGGGAAGGGGAACTGACGTGGCCTCCCACCTCGAAAACGACAACAATTCACCCATCCCCGGCCCGCTACCGAAACCGCTGATCGGCAACCTCGACCGACTCGACCCCAAGGGCCTTGCCCGGCCTTAGCGCCAACGGCTGTACCGATGGTCCCCAAGGCCGGAACCGGTCGGATACATCTGGATCGGTCCCCAGTCGGGCCAGCGCGAGGCATGGTGGGTGTTCGACGTAGAAATCCAGCCCGCGCTTCGCAGTAAGGGCTTTGGGCGCCAGGCGATGATCCTTGGCGAAGCGGAAGCCCGTCGTTTGGGCGCCACGTCCATCGGGCTCAACGTGTTTGGGTACAACGCAAATGCTCGGAAGCTCTATGAATCACTCGGCTACGAAGCGACAGCGATACAGATGCGCAAAGACCTGACGTCCACCTCTTAGTTCCCATCGCAATCGACCACTGGGCGAGATGGACCAGCTTCCCGGTCAAGGTTCCCCAAACGGACGGACTTTGGCCAGCTTCCATCGACAAGCTGCGGACCAGTGGTAACCGGCTCAACACGGCCTTAGCGTACGATTTTTCCGTTTTCTGAAGCGACCCCCTTTTGCGTGAGGTGGTTTCTCTAAGTTCCCTGCGTGCGCACGTCAGGGAACCAACCCTCCGGGGCCTTCTTCGGTTCCAGGTGTTCGGGGTCCCGGTGCTTTTGCATATCGCATTTGTAGAACGGGCCGCGCGGGTCCAAGAGCACGCTCATGTGGTGATCGGCGTGATCCTTCCACCAGACGCTGATGCCGGTGGCTCCGTCCAGCCTGAGGTGTTCCCAGGCCCGCCACAGCGCTTCTACGCGGGAGAGTGCTTCGGGGTGGAAGTACCACTCGATGCACCATTTCGCGGCGCGGCCGTCGACGTCGCGGACGTAGGTGGGCAGCAGCTGTTCGTGCAGGAACTCTTCGGTTGAGCCGTAGACCAGTTCAGGTGGTTTCTGCTCTTCCGCCGGCCTTTCGAGAGGTGTCTCTGTGTCGCCGGGAGCGGCAGCTGTGCTGAATCGTCCGATATCGCTGTTCATCTCAGAGTCTCCTACGTCGTGACCCAGGGATTGGCCGCCGGCTCAGCTGCCGCCGGTGCCGTCGGTTCGTCAGGGCGGGGGCTGTAGGTCTTGATGGACGCCTCTACAGCTTCTTTGTGGGCTCCGGTGTACCAGGGCAGGGTCCGGACCAGCGTGGCCGGTGCACCGGAAGCGAGGACCACGGCGCGGCCACGGTCGAGCTCCGCGAGGTTGGAGACATCGAAGATGCGTTCCTTGCCCTCCTGCCGGGAGCGGCTGGAGCCTGATTTGCCGGATGAGATGGAGACGTTGGTGTAGCTGTAGTCTCCGATGAGGTCCGAGAGTGCCCGGAGGAAGCCTTCTTCGGCGACGCCGCCGCCGTAGACCTTGACGTTGGCGGCGGACCAGATTTTCCGCATGTTCGCCTCTCCCCACAGTTCGACGCCCTGGGACCAGGACTGCAGGATGCCCATGACGATCAGGCCCTTGGAGCCGTAGTGGCTGAACTGGTCCGGCAGTCCTGCCCAGCGGACGACGTTGGCCAACTCATCGAGGGCGAACAGTGCCGGCAGCGGCAGGCGGCCGCCGCTGCGCTCGGCCCGTTCTTCCATTGCCTCTGCAATGGCCACCGTCAGTGCTGTTGTGAGCGGGGCGGCTGAGCCGGCCCCTTCCTTGGAGAGGATGTAGATCGTCTCCTGTGAGGCAGCGAAATTGCGGGGGTTGAACTGACGGCGCGGGTCCGTGGCCACGGACTCTCCCCCGGCGGGGGCGACCCAGCGCAGTGTGTTCCTGCTCTTGAGGCACTGGATCATCTTCTCCGCTGTGCCGAAAATACCGTCGCGCTGCTTGTCGGCCAGCTTCAGCGTGGACTCCAGGCCCTTGTACTGAAGCTCGTAGTCATGCTCTTTCAGAATCTCGATGGGTTCCTGGCTAACCTGCTCCGTCACCCACAGGTACACCTGAGTGATGGGCAGCTCCCCCAGCGCGGCCGCGAGGAAGTACGAGGAGAGAATGTCCTCGGCTTTCGGGTCGAAGTAGGCATCCGGCTTGGACCCCGGAAGACGCGAACCGACCGCAAAGTGCTGCGTGAGCTTGTAGGCCTTCTCTTCATCGGTGACGTAGGAGAGCGGGTTCCACCACCACTCCGGTTCCTCCTGAGCGATCTTCTGCGGATCAAACACCCACACGGGGGCAGTGAGCTCGCGGACGCCACGGGTGCCGTCCACCACGTCACGCTTGTTCGAGGTCGAGACCACAGCACCCGGTGCGTCCAGGATCGCGGGCATGACGCGGGAGGTCGACTTACCTGTCCGGGGTCCCCAGATATCGAGGCTGAGGTCTTCCCAGGACTGAATGAACTTCTGGCTGGTGGAGACCACCTTGCCGACCACGATGCCCGGGGTGTCCTTAACGCCGAGGCGCTCAGCCGTCGCTTGTGCGCCCTTCTCGGAGAACGCGGCCAGGGACTTCCCGCGCCCGAGGTAGCGCGCGGCCTTATCCACACGGGCGCGCTTGGACGCGCCCTTCTTCCAGGCCACCAGCACGACGATGGCCAGGACCAAGATCACGCCGGCCATGAGCGCCGCGGCGACGGTTGATTGGGTTGGCCAGGGCACCCGTCCCTTGACCAGCCCGGCGATCAGGTCAATCGGGTGGGCAGGGGGTGCGTCGATGCCGGCCATCCAGGAGCCCAGGTGGGCGGCAGCGTAGGTCCCGCCGCCAAAGACGACGATAAAACCAATGGCAAACCAGACCAGCAAGGCGTCTCCGAGGCCCATTCCTTTACGGTTCGGGGCACTCACGGTGTCCCTCCTTCCATGGGCAGCTCAGGAGCTGCAGGCTCTAGAAGCGTTTCTGCTGGTTGATGCCAGCGGGTATTTGTGTCGTTCAATCCTTCGGCCTGCTCAATGGAGGTCAGGCCAATCTGAACGGGAATCCCGGGGCGGCCGCCGACCTTGATGAGGAACTTCCCACGGCCCGGAGGTTCGACGTCGACACCGTGTGAGTCCCACGCGGGCGGGTCCTGCCAGGAAATGAGCTTCTGCTGTTCCTGCCGGGACAGGGGAATCGCTGAGGTCAGCAACGGCATCTCCGAGGCCGGCAGACCACCGCAGATCACCATCCCGGAACGCTCCACAAATCCGCGGGCTTTCATCCGGTCCTCTTCTGCCGGCAGTGCCAGCAGATCGGACATGGTGTGGGAAATCATGATCTGCCCGACGCCCACTGAGCGGTTCAAACGGGTCAGGGCGTCCACCCGGTCGACCATGCCTTTACCTGAGCGCAGCGCCCGCCACAGTTCGTCCAGGACCACGAAGTAGTTCCGGCGCGGTTCCAGCCCCGCGTCGGCCAGGGCGTTGGCGACGTTGACGGTCCCGAATCCGTAGGACCAGCAGGCCAGCAGCACGGCGGCCTGCAGGTCCGTTTCGGTCTCGTCAATGCTGGAGACATCGAAGACCACGGCGCGATCCCGCTTCATGGGGTTGGTGGTCTGCTGGGAGAAGATTTCTCCCAGCTTCCCGCCGCCGGTCAGACCCAGCAAGGTTGCTTCCAGCGCGCGTGTCTCTTGCAGGTAGACAGCCATGTCGCCACGGTCCAGTGCGACCTGGCGCAGCTCATCCGGCGCGGAGACAATGACGTCCAGGAGGTCCTTCAGGACCGGAACACCGTCGAACCGGTCATCGAGGACCCGCAGCGCCCGGTCCAGGATCGTCTGTTCCTGATCCGTGGGCGGGTTGTTCCGGCTGATCGTAATGAGGGAGACGAGCATGTTTAGGCGGCGGCCGTGCGCATCGGCCCGGACCCGCGTGGCTGCTTCGTGGTGGCCGTGGTCCTCGAGGAGCTGCGCGACCTCGACGGCCTGGCCGGGATCGAGAATGTTCAGGTACCCAACGCCACGGCCCAGGGAAATGACCTGGCCGCCGAGTGCCTTGACCGCTTTGATGTGCTCGCCCTTCAAGTCCCCCAGGACCAGTGCGTGGACGCCCTGAGCGGAGAGACCGATGAACATCCGTCGCACCAGCGTGGACTTACCCAATCCGGGCTTGCCCAGGATGAAGGCTGAGGGGTTGGAGATGAGCCGTGCGCGTTGGAACCAGCTGATCGGGTCACAGCAAACCGTGGCTTGGGTTTCCTCATGGCGTCCCAGCGGGACACCGATCATGGGCGAGGACGCACCGGAGGAAAACGGCCAGAGTCCGCAGACCTGCACTGTGGTTCCCCGGTACTCCTTTACGGACGGGACGAGTAGGGCCATGCCGCCGCCGCGTCCGGTCCAGCCACGGGAGCCTGGCCCGGCTTCCCGGGGCTGGCGGTCAGCTTTCTTCGGTGCAGTCGTTGCCGGCTGGGCGGTTTTCTTGGAGGAACGGGTGAACATCTTCATGCGGGCCATTACAGGGCATCCTTGATCTCGGAGGGCAGCATGCTGTGCTTGGGCAGGACCAGCCCGAGCGGCAGGGATGCCGCGAACGCGGTGTCCTGCGCGCCGTAGGCTCGGCGCAACAGCACCCGGGCGGTACCGGAGGTCTGTTCGATGGCCGCGACGGCATCAGCGAGGCGTTCCTTGTCGGTCACGGTGGCCGTGACGACCATCCCGAAGTTCACCAGCCCGGCCCCTTGGGCTTCCTCCTGCGCTGTCTGCACAGCGGAGCGGGCATCGACCAGGGCACGGGCGGACGGCCGGTTCCCGGAGGTGATGCGGACGTTGGCGTTGTTCTGGTCCCTCTCCACCACGGCAGCTGCCCGGGCGGAATCCATCGGGCGGTACAGCAGCGAAATCCGCTTACGGTCAATATCCCCATGCGGGGCCAGCAGCCGGGACAGGACGGAGGAGTTCACGGACCCTCGCGGTGCACCGGTCATGGTCCAGGAGGCTGAGAATGCGCTGTCGTGCCGGTAGTCGTCCCAGCTTGCCTGTGTTGCGGTGGGGCCGACCTCGCCCCAGGTCAGGGATACCGGGGAGCCTGCGGCGTGGGCTTGGTCAATGATCAGCGCGGCTGGCGGGTCGTAGGCGATCCGGACGATTTCGCAGAGTTCCTGTGCTGACATTGGACGGGCGATACCGGCGCCGGTGGACTGCAGCCGGGCCGATAGGCCGGGGATCCGGGAGGCAAGGTCGCGGGCAACATCTTCGGGTGTGCGCTTTTTCGATCCTGCCCGGAGGGAGGCGCTGAACGTCAGGGATACCCAGGCGCGGACTGTGGCCGATCCTTCCGGGTAGGTGTCAACGACCTCCCGCAGGATTGCCTGGGCAAATGCCGGCGCGTCCGGGTCGATGTTCATCATCACTTCGTTCCGCAGCCGGTACCCGGAATCCGGGGCGGTCTCCACCGTCACAGCCGCGGCGTCCAGGCCAGCCTCATCCGCAAGCCCGGCGAGCCAGCTGCCCCAGTTCGCCACCCACGCATCAATGCGCACGTCAAGTTTTTGAGACGTTGATAATGAGATTAGGTGTTTCGCTGGGTATGACCCGTTATGAGACTGACGGTCGCAACGGGGGGACTTGTCTTGAATCTGATCTGTCTGCCCGGCAAGCATCCCTGGGGTGCCGGCCGGGCCCGCATGACCTTATAGGAGCCTGAACCCCCTGCGAGCGGTCCCGTCAACGTCTTGTCTACTGGCCCCGTCGGCACCTTTCAATTCTAAAACAGATTGAAAGGATGTGATCAGCATGATTCAAGTCGTTGCCGGCGTGGACACGCACAGCCAGACCCATCACTGCGCGGTAATCACGGTCACCGGTGAACACCTCGCGGACTCCCAGTTTCCCGCCACGCGGCCAGGATACGAGGCGCTTCAGGCGTTTATCACCTGCCAGGGTGACCTTATGCGTGTCGGAGTGGAAGGCACAAACTCATATGGGGCCGGTTTGACCCGCCACCTGCACGCCCACGGCATCACCGTGGTTGAAGTGATCAGGCCTGCTCGGGCAGTGCGCCGGCTCAAAGGCAAGTCAGACCCGATCGACGCCTACATCGCAGCGCATGCCGCCTTGGCGGAGAACGACACGGTGACGCCCAAGACCAGTGACAGCACGGTGGAAGCGATCCGTGTGGTCCATGCCGGGCGCCGCT
The DNA here is from genome assembly GCF_035985125.1 of Arthrobacter sp. CG_A4. Taxonomy (NCBI): domain Bacteria; kingdom Bacillati; phylum Actinomycetota; class Actinomycetes; order Micrococcales; family Micrococcaceae; genus Arthrobacter; species Arthrobacter sp. CG_A4. The sequence continues at coordinate 12,456 of NZ_JAXCID010000065.1, forward strand.
CAACGCTCAAGGCCCGCACCGAGGCAATCACCCAGATCAAGTCTCTGCTGGTGACCGCTCCGGAGCATTTCCGGGCCGAATACCGCGGACTGACAACACAAAAAATTATCAGAAAACTCGCTGCTTCCCGCGCCAGGTCAGGAGCGCACGAGGTGGAAGTGTTCACACGCTCGACGCTGAAACGGCTAGCCAGCCGGTATGCGGACCTTGGCGAGGAGATCAGCACTTATGACCTGGAGCTCGAATCTCTTGTAACGGAAACAAATCCTGCCCTGATCGCCACGCGAGGCATCTCGACAGTCACGGCCAGCCAGCTGTTGATCACCGCCGGAGACAACGCCGAGCGGCTCCGCGGCGAAGCTGCCTTCGCCGCACTCTGCGGAACATCTCCGCTGCCGGCGTCATCCGGGAAGACCACCAGGCATCGCCTGAATCGCGGCGGCGATCGACAGGCCAACGCGGCATTGCACCGCATTGCACTCGTGCGTATGGCCACTGACCCGGAAACAAAGGAATACGTGGCCAAACGCAGCAGCGAAGGCAAGACCAAGAAAGACATACTTCGCTGCCTGAAGCGGACGATCGCCCGGGAAGTCTTTCACCTGATCACCAATCCGCAACCCGTGATCTCCGGCCCGGAGCTACGGCACCGCCGTCAGGAACTCGGACTAACCCTCACAGAAGCAGCACTCCTGCTCGACTGCGACCCGAATCGGATATCCAGGCTCGAACGAGGCATCACAAAAGACCAGAAACAAGCCGAAAAATACCAACAATGGCTCAACGCCCAACAGCTACCCGAAAAACCCAAAAAAGCAGCTTGACAACAATAGGAGCATCAGTTTCGTAGTTGATGTCGGTTACGCGGCCGCGGGTTCGTGGTCGCGGGCTTGGTGGTCTGCGAGGGCTGTTGCCGGGGGGATGCCGCCGGCCCTG
>NZ_JAXCID010000066.1:0-11800 GCF_035985125.1 Arthrobacter sp. CG_A4
GCGCAGGCGGCTCGGCCGGATTCAGCAACAGCTGCGTCAGCAGCGCAGGCGGCTCGGCCGGATTCAGCAACAGCTGCGTCAGCAGCGCAGGCGGCAGCAGCGGCTCGGCTGCGCGTCACGGTCCCCTCGGTTGCCGACCGGGTGGCGGCCGAACTTCGCCTTCAGCTGGCCGAAGGGGTGCTGCTGCCCGGCACCCGGCTGACCGAATCGACCATCGCGGAGGACCTCGGGGTGTCCCGCAACACCGTCCGGGAAGCCTTTGCCGAACTTGCTGCGGAGCGGCTTGTGGTCCGGCTCCCCAACCGCGGCGTGTTCGTCGCTAGCCTGGGGCCCGGCGACATCCATGACGTCTATACGGTCCGCCGCGCGATCGAAGTGACCACCATCCGCGGCGGAGGCAGCCCCGAACGGATTGCCGGAGTCAGGGCCGCCGTCGAGGAAGGAAAAGTCGCTGCGGCCGCCGACGACGACGAAGCCCTGGGTACCGCCAACCAGCACTTCCACGGCGCCATCGTGGCGCTGGCCGAAAGCCGCCGGCTGGACACCGTCATGTCCCAGGTCCTCGCCGAGATGCGCCTGTTCTTCCACAAAGCCACCGTGGACGCGCACTTCTACCGCGGCTACCTCGACCACAACGAGGAAATCTGCGCGGCACTCGAAGCCGGCGAGCTGGACAGGGCCGGCGACCTACTGCTGGCCTATCTGGACCGCTCGGAAGCGAAGCAAACCGCCGTCTACGGCGGCTGAGGTCATGGACGTCCGCGCTCCGCGACGCGCATTCAGCCTTGCGACGCGCAAAATTCCTGCCGACACCGGTTTTCCCGTGTCGCGGGGAATTTTGGGTGTCGCGGGGAACTTTGCGCGTCGATTCCCGGCCCGAGCAGGCTCGTCAGACCCTTCGTGGGCTGGACAGAACTCGTCAGCCCCGCTTGTTTAGCTCTTCAGCCCCGGTTGCTAGGCTGGACAGATGAAACGCACTCTCGCCGCCGTGTCCGCCGCCACCCTCCTGATCGCCCTGACCGGGTGCGGACAGGTCGAGGATGCCGCCAAAAAAGCTGTTAACGACGGCGCCTCCCAGGTTGCCACGGCAGCCGCCACCGAGGTGAAGAAGCAGGCCTGCGCCCTCGTGGAGGACGGCCTCGTCAGCGTGAAGGACAAGGAACTCCTTGGCGGCCTCGTGGCCGGCGCCGAAACCGCTGGGGTCCCGTCCGACATCATCACCCCGCTGAAGCAGATCGCCGCCTCGGGAGATCAGGTTCCGGCCGAGTCCGTGACGGCCCTCAAGGACGCCTGCGCCAAGTAGCGGCGGTGACCAGGAACGCCTGCGCCCAGAGGTGCGGCTGCACCAAGCGGAACGCCCGCGCCAAGGTGCGGCTACGCCCAGTAGCGGCGCCAGCCAGGAACGCATCCGCCCACAAAATGCGGCCTAGCGCTTGCCCTTTTTGCGTGAGCCCTTGCCGCGGCCCTTGTCCGGGTTCGGCGCGTACCGCTGGGCGACCTTCGGCTTCTTGACCCCGGTTCCCCGCCGGTCCGGCTTGGGTTCCTTCTTGGGTTTTTCCTGCTGGGCCGAGGGCTGGCGTGAACTGGCCGCGGTACGCCCGCGGACGATCCCGATGAACTCCTCGATCACTTCATCCATGGTGTCAAGCGGCCAGGCCAGGGCGATCTCCGTGACCGGCGCCCCCGTGAGCTTCCGGGCCACGGTGTCCTTGACATTGAAGTGCCGGGCCACGGACATCGGCAGGATCGCCAGGCCCGCGCCAGACGCCACCACCTGCAGGGCCGTCTCGGGCCCGCCAAGTTCGGCAACGTCCAGGAAGGTCTCGGCGGCCAGGTCCGCCAGCGCCACTTCCTCGAACACGGAAACCTCGTGACCCTTGGGCGCCACCACCACCGGCTGTTCCTCATACAGCGGGATGACGCTCAGGCCGTCGCGCTCCACCGGAAGCCGGACAAAGCTGAGGTCAGCGGAACCGTCGCTCAACACAGTGAGTTGGGCGCTGTCGTCGGACATAAAGGAGCGCAGCGGAACATCAGGCATTCGCTCTTCCCAGCGACGGATCCACTTGCCAGGGGTCACACCGGCGACATAGGCGAACCGCAGCTCCCGTGCTGCTGCAACGGCTGGGACGGCGGCGGTTGCGCCGGAAGTTTCATCGGGGGCGTGGGGGGATTCATCATCTGCGGACACATGTTCACAGTACCGCCAGTGCTGGAGTACGGTCCCGCCCCGGTGCCTGCCTGGTGCCCTGCGAACTCCCGGGCCGGATATCCTTGAAGTATGACCTCTGCAAACTCCCAGTCCATGAAGCCGGCCACCGTTGCCAAAAAGCTTGGCATCTACCTGCCCGCAACACCCCAGGAGTTCCAGGATTCGGTCATCACCCGCGCCGATTTCGCCGGGCTCCAGGCCGACCCGCCGGAGTGGCTGGCCGAACTGCGCCGCACCGGCCCGCACCCCCGCCCTGTGGTCGCGCAGAAGCTGAACGTCTCCATCAGCGGCCTGGCCCGCGGCGGCGTTGAGGAAGCCCTCACGACGGCGGAAATCACCGCGCTGCTGCAGGCTCCCCCCGCGTGGCTGGTCGCCGAGCGCTCCACCCACGCTGCCGTCCGCACCGAAGCCCAGCGGATCAAGGACGAGGCCGACAAGAAGGACGCCAAGAAGGCACGCGCCGCGGCCGAGTAGCCCGGCCGCCGGTGCGTGCTCTGCGGCCGTTTCGACGGTTCCGTGCACACTCGACGCTCCGAACCGTCTAGCTGGCTCGGAACCATCGAAACGGCGAGGCCGACGAGCGAAAGAGGGCGCAAACAGGCCCGCATGTAAACGTGTCCTGCGGCCGGGCATGCCGCGGACCATTGACGCCCCGGCCGCCATGGATTCCAATGGAATTAGTGGAACTGCGCCCGCCCCGGGCAGCGTCCCTGGAGGTGTTGGCATGCCGGCTCTATTCGAACCCACCCCGCTAGCGGCCTGGCAGTTGCTTGCCCTGGCCGCCGTCGTCGTCTTCGCGGTTGCAGGCAGCGTGTATCTGGCCCGGAAGCATCTGGCGGCCGACGGCGGTCTGCCGGATGCAGTGTTCTGGGATGGCTTCGCTGGTCTCGCCGTCGTCGGACCCGCGGTGATATTGCCTTCCCTGGCCTCCCCATGGGCCGGACTGCTGCTGGGATTCGTCGCCGCGGCCACGGCTGTGGGCGCCAATCTGTGGACGCCGCGGCTGTTCAGCCGGTCTGAACTCCGCCGGACCGCCCGGGAGGCGGAAGCGGCGAATGCAGCTGCCGCGGTCCGGCACCAGAGCGCGCTGGCCCGGTGGCGGCGGTACGAACTGGATCCGGCCCAGTGCATCGACTACCCGGCCATGAGCGACCTCCACCAGCAGGAAACGGCAACCCTGATCAGGGCTATGAAGGCTGCCGAGCAGCTCCGGGACGCGGCCGATGCCGGCTACGCACCCGCGGTTGCCCGGTTGGAGCAGGCGCTGTCCGAGGCCGAGCGGGCCGCCGGCGTCGGACCCACGGCCGGACCGCTAACGGCTGGACCCACGGCCAGACCGCGCACCACCGGACCGCTCATCACCGGACCGCGCCCCGCGGATCCGGCGCGCAGCTGAGCCCACCGGTCTCCGGTCAGGCCTCGGCTAGTCCGTGGTTATCTCGGAAGGAGGCACCATGACATACATCACCATCATCGGCAGCGGTAACATGGCCCGGGCCATCGGAACGCGGGCCGTCGCCGCAGGGCGCGCGGTCCAGATCCTGGACCGGACCCCGGAGCACGCCGCCACGCTCGCGGCCGAACTGGGCGGCGGCACCACCTCCGGGGGCCTCGGTGACGTCCCGGAAGGCGACATCGTGGTCCTTGCCCTGTACTTCGGCCCGACCAAGGAAGTCGCCACCCACTATGGCGACACCCTGAGCGGCAAGATCGTGGTGGAGATCAGCAACCCCGTCAACATGGAGACCTTCGATGCCCTCGTTGTCGAACCCGGGGACCTCTGCCGCCGAGGACATCGCCGCGCTGCTGCCCGGCGCCGCCGTCGTGAAGGCCTTCAATACGACGTTCGCCGGTCCGCTGACGGCGGGCACCACGGGCGGGCTGCCACTGGATGTCTTCATCGCCTCGGATTCCGAGAAGGCCCGCGACGAGGTTGCGGCGTTTGCCGCCGCCGCGGGGCTCCGGCCGCTGCAGGTCGGCGGGCTGCACCATGCCAGGGAACTGGAGGGATTCCAGCTGCTGGTCATGGCGCTGCAGGCCAATCCGGCCTACGCAACGTTCAATTGGAGCACCGGACTGAAAATTATTGAATAGGCCGCACCCGCACCCACTGATGATCCAGCATCCGGCAGGCTGCCACCTCGTTCCGGTTCCGGACGGGGAAAGGTCCCCCTTTTACCAGCCCATTGGTGAGTCTGCTTACTTACCGGGGCGGGCAAAAGGAGGACCTTCTTTGTCCGGGTCTACAGTCCGGATCAGTGGGACGGTGTGCTGACACCCTTGCCCCTGGCCAGGACCTGCCCCTTGAAGAACTCGGGCCGGATCCTGGACATGACCAGCATGAGCACGACGCCGAGCAGGATCACGCCCATCCCGAGGATGAACACGAGGCCAATCCCGCCCACCGACGACCCGGAGCCGTACGCCGGGTCCATCGAGTCGTAGGCGGTCTTGAAGAACATCACCAGCAGGATGACGCCGCCCAGCAGCGGGGACAGGAACTTGAAGAGGAACGCTTTCGCGCCGCTGAACGCCTCAGCCCGGAAGTACCAGACGCAGGCCAGGGCCGTGATGCCGTAGTAGAAGCAGATCATGATGCCCAGGGCCGTGATGGTGTCCTGGAGCGCGTTCTCAGACAGGATGCGGGTGACGACGTAGAACGCGGCCGCGGCCGCGGCGGAAGCGATGGTCGCGTAGCTCGGGGACTTGTAGCTCGGGCTGATATTGCCGAACTTGTGCGGGAGCGCCTTGTAGTGCCCCATGGCCAGCAGCGTCCGCGCCGGTGAGACAAAGGTGGACTGCAGCGACGACGCCGAGCTGCTCAGGATGGCCAGCGACATCAGGATTGCGAAGGGGCCCATCACCGGTCCGGCGAGGACGGCGAAGATGCTGCCCTGGTTCTCCGGGTTGCCGGCGCCGAGGCCTTCCTCGCCGATGCCGGCGAAGGTCAGGGTGGACAGCGCGACGGTCATGTAGATGATCACAATGACCAGCACCGTAACCGTTGCTGCGCGGCCCGGGGTCTTCTCCGGATTGCGCGTTTCCTCGTTCATGGTCAGGGTCACGTCCCAGCCCCAGTAGATGAAGATTGAGAGCGAGACGCCGGCGGCGAAAGCCGAGAAGGACTCGACGGCGAACGGGTTGAACCACTCCGGCGTGATGGCCGTGGCGTCGAAGGCCGTGCCGTTGGCAACGTGACTGAACGCTGCGACGGCGAACCAGCCGAGCACAACCAGCTGAAACGCCACCAGGACGTACTGCACTCCCTTCGTGGTTTCCATGCCGCGGTAGGAGATCCAGCAGGCCAGGGCGATGAACACCAGGGTGGTGACGATGTTCAGCGGAAGGTTCAGCGTGAGGTCTGCCAGTTCAGGGTTTCCGAAAAGCTGGGCCAGCATGAGGTAGAAGAAGTCCACCGCCACGGCCGCCAGATTGGACAGCACGATGATGGTCGCCGCGATCAGCCCCCAGCCGCCCATCCAGCCGATCCAGGGCCCGAAGGCACGCGATGCCCACGTGAAGGAGGTGCCGGCGTCGGGCATGGCGTTGTTCAGTTCACGGTAGCCGAAGGCGACCAGCAGCATCGGGACGAAGCCCACCAGGAAGATCGCCGGCAGCTGCACCCCGACTTCAGAGACGGTGGGCCCCAGGGCCGCGGTCAGCGTGTAGGCGGGGGCAATGCAGGAAACACCGATGACGACGGCGCCGATCAGCCCCACAGACCCGGCCTTGAGTCCCTTGGCGCTCAGTCCTGCGTGTTCGTTTTGCGAGGTCCTGGACGTCGCGTGTTCGGTGCTCATTGCTGTGCCTCTCCGGAGTGGTCATTCGACGTTGAATGGGGCTGCTGCTTGAGTTCGTAGCCGCTGGGGACCACCAGCATCGGCACGGGCAGGGCCCGCAGGATGCGGTTGGCCGTGCTGCCCAGGAAGATGGAGCGATCCCTGGCCAGCCGGCTGGAGCCGATCACCATGACCTCGCCGTCTTCCCAGTCGAGGCGGTCCACTGCTTCCTCGATGCTGCGGCCCTGTGCGACGACCACCTCCGTCGTGGCCGCCAGCTGGACGCCCGACTGGTTGACCGGCGCGGCTGCCGCGACCGTCTTCTCCGCGTACTCGCGCGCGGCTCCGGCCGCATCGGGGGAGTCGCCGTCGTCGAGCGCCAGGAGCGAGACCACCCGCAGCGGGACCTTGCGGTTCGCGGCCATGCCGATGGCGAAGTCGAGCAGTTTCCCGGCTCCCGCCCGGGTTCCGAGTCCGCAGCTGATCCGGGTCAGGGCCTCCTTGCGGTGGTAGCCGTGGGGTGCCAGGGCCACCGGAACGGTGGAGGCATGCAGCAGCGTACTGGCCACCGAACCGATGGTGAACCGTTTGAACAGGCCGTTGCTGGTTGCCCCGATGACGAGGATGTCCGCACCCAGCTCCTCTGCCGCCCGGATCAGCGTCTGGGCATCGGAGTCTCCGCTGCGGATGTGGGCCTCTGCGGGGACATCGGCCGGAACCAGGGCCAGGGCTTCGTCCAGCCAGTGCCGGGCCTGCTCGTTCAGCAGGTTCTCGAATCCCGCCTTGGTCGCATGCGGGGCGCCGGGGTGCGCACCTCCGGGAATGACCAGCACCAGGTCCAGGATCGCTCCCCGGCCTCGGGCCAGCGAGATGGCCAGGTTCACGGCATCATGGCCTCTGGCATTGGCGGAATACCCCACTACGTAGCGCATCTGGCCGATCCTTTCTGAGCTGTTGGGCGGATTCTTAGGAAGTAGCTGAATGGGAAGAGACTGCGGCGCGGTCCGCCGCGGCGACGATCCGGGCCGCCGTCGTCCGTCCCATCCTTATCGCGCCGTCAACGTGCTGGTACCCCTCGGCAGCGAGGTCGGAGGATGACCAATAGATGGGTCCCACGGGAGCGTGCTGGTCCTTGCCGTAGCGGTGCAGCCCGCCAAGGTCGTAGCTCGAGGCGTAGGCGCCGCGGGTCCACTCCTCGGAGCCCCAATCCGACTCGTAGTAGACCTCGGGATCGAGGGCTCTGTCCCCCAGGAATCCGGCGATCGATTCGAGGATGGCCCGCCGGCGTTCGTCGGCGCTGAGCTCGAACACGGCGTCAGCCTTCTCATCCGAAACGAATCCCACCAGGGTGCCCCGGGGATCCTCGTGGTTGGTGTTGTCGTACACCTCCTGGACCAGGGCCTCGGCGCCAAAGCAGGTGCCGGAGAGCCCGTCCTCGCGCCAGAACGGCGTGCTGTACACGGCGTGCACCTTGATGACCAGGCCCAATGACTGGTGCTGGTGCATCTGGTGCTGGCGGCGCGGCAGCGGCGGATCGAAGGAAACCCGGGAGTAGAGGTTCGGCGGTACGGCCATGATCACGAAACGCGCCTTCACTGTGGCCCGCTCCGATACGACGGTCACCCGGTGGCCTCCGGTATTTTCCCCTGCGGAGGCCACACCCCAATTGATGGTCCGCACCGGGCTGTCAAGGACGACGTCGTCACCGAGTTCCTCGGCCAGCAGCACGGACACCTGCTGCATTCCACCAATGACCCGCTTGTCGAGGATGAAGTCCTCGTCGGTGAGGTGGGTGAAGGACCCGGCGGAGGCGGCCATCAGCACGGCCTGCAGCGCGGAAAAGGCGTGTGCGGGCTTGGTGAGCATGCCGCCGGCGATGAAGAGGCCGATGTTGTTGCACGCTTCCTCGTCGGCGGAGTTCGCGCGCAGCCAGTGGTGGAAGGAGATGGTGTCCAGCTCCCGGGCCTTCGGGTGCGCCCACGGCTCGGTGGGGCCAATCTCGGCGGCGAGGGTGTCCAGCAGCGCGGTGAGCTTGTCCATTTCGGCGGCGGTGGTCTCACCGACCGGGAAAGAGTCCCCGGAGTATGAGATGCGCTTGCCGTCCGCGCCGATGTAGACGGACGTACCCTCGCGGTACCGGGAGTAGGTCTTGAGGCCGAGCTCATCCAGGAGCGCCAGCAGTTCGGTCTGGTCCGGGGATACCCACTGGCCGCCGATTTCGAGCATGGCTCCGTCGATCGTGTCGGTCCAGGTGCGGCCGCCGACGCGGTCGCGCGCCTCCAAGACGGCGACGCTCAGGCCGGCTTTCTTCAGTTCGCGGGCAGCGGTCAGCCCGGCGGGGCCTGCTCCGACGATGACGACGTCTCGGTCAAGTTCCAGCATGGTGTCCTCTCTGTGGCCGCGGGAGTGATGCGGACCACTAAATGAATGCCATTCATTTAGACTCGACTGTAGCCCCTTCCTCTCCGGCGGGGAAGACCCCGGACGAAGAAAGTTACATATCGAACCGCGGCCGCAAAGAAGGGCACAATAGAGTCACCCCGCTCACCCCCAGTAGAGAGGTCCGGAATGTCGGCAGCCGCCAGCGCCCCCGCTGATTCCCACCGCCCCGAGGCCAGGCCGCGCCGCCGGGTCGGCAGGCCTGCCGCGGCCGTACTGGACCAGAACGGCATCACAGCCGCGGCCCTGCAGCTGGTCCGGAAAAGTGGCTACGACGGATTCACTATGGCCGCCCTTGCCCGCACACTGAATGTGGCACCGTCAGCCCTTTACAACCACGTCTCATCCAAACGGGAGGTGCTGGTCCTTATCCAGGACCACCTGACCTCATTCGTGGATGTGTCCGCTTTCGACGCCGAGCCGTGGGGTGTGGCCGTCCGGGACTGGGCCTGGAGCTACCGGGATGTATTCTCCAAGCACACCCCGCTGATCCCGGTGATCGCTGTGCTGCCGGTGACCGACGCGCCGAAAACCTTGGCCATGTATGAGGCCGTCAGCGCCGGGTTCAGCCGGGCCGGCTTCCCGCAGGAGCGGATCATCCCGGCCATCGTGGCCCTGGAGTCCTTCATCTTCGGTTCCGCCTACGATGTCACGGCCCCGGCGGACATCTTCGATTCCGGCAGCATGGCGGCGTCGACCCCGAACTTCACGGCCGCGGTCGCTCGGCTGGCAGAGCAGGGCGACCAGAACCAGGCCGATGTCGCGTTCAGCCTGGGCCTTGAGACGCTCATCGCCGGGCTCGGCGAGCTCCGGTCTTAGCCACTGGCGCCGGCCGGTTGCTGCAGCCCCGAACGGACTGGCCCGGCCGCCGGTTAGACAACGGACCCCGGTCCGAAGACCGGGATCCTACCCGTTGTGGTGAGCGGGCCACCGTCCTCAACTCGCGGCCGGGCCTCCCGGCTGGCCCGGCTTCTTGGGGCCAATCCGGTAGGGCCGCATCATCTCGTTGTCCTCATGTTCCAGGATATGGCAGTGCCAAACATACTGGCCGGCCTTCAGGAACCGCGCCTTGATGCGGGTGACGTGCTGAGGGTAGGCGATGACAGTGTCCTTCAAGCCCGATTCCCCGGGCTCTCGCGGCGTTGGCACCGATCCTGGCTGTACCTGGACCTGCTGGGTCACTTCGTCGATGGTGATGCGCTGCCGGTCCAACACTTCGAACAGCACTTCGTGGACATGCACCGGGTGGGCATCGGCCGTGGCGTTGTAAAACTCCCACACTTCCGTGGATCCGACGGCGGGGTTTTCGGAGACCTCATCAACCCACATACGCTTCGCCCATACGCCCGCGGCGAGGTTGGGATTGCCCGCGACGGTGCCGAGCAACGCCGCGGACGGCGACCCGGGGAACGTCGTCGACGTTTCTTCCAGCAATGCGAGAGGTCGCGTCACGGTCGCTGCCGGCAGCGCCGCCTGCGCTGGAAGCCGAAGGAAGCGGGGCGGCGTCGTGGGATCGTAGCCGTGCCGCGCTCCGACCCTGAACTCCAGGACCTGTCCTGTCCCATCGGGGTCAGCGGCGTCGAAGTCGACGCCGGGCTGGCCCCCGCCGAAGGGCTCGTCGGGCCCCAGATTCCTGAGGACATGATTTCCGAGGGCGACGTTCGTGAAATCGACGATCAGATCGGCTCGTTCGGCCGGGCCCATAAGCAGGCGGCCGCCGGTCCGGGTCGTGAGATCAACGGGCTGGTCCAGGAAACCGCCTTCGTTGCCGATCTGCCACACCTCAACCCCCGGGATGGAGGCGAAGTCGAGGATGAGGAAGCGGGACTGGCAGCCGTCGAGAAGCCGCAGCCGGTACCGTCGCTGTTCGATGTCAAGGAAGGGCCAGGTGTTGCCGTTGACCGTGAGCGTGTTGCCAAAGAATTCGGGGTTCCAGATCGGCGAGAGGTCGCTGCCCGGGATGAACGGGCCGGTGACGCCATCGAAAAACTCCCGGCTTTCGGGGTAGAACAAGCCGCCATCGGAGTTGAAGGACCGGTCCTGGATCGCGATGGGGATCTCGTAGGGTTTCCGGTTCTGAGCCGACTTCTCAAATTCACTCGATTCCGTGTTTGGCAGGGTCGCCCTGCGCCAATTGCGTGTGTCCCGAACTGCATTGTCGCCCTGAGGTCCGCCACGGACAATGTAGAACCCGGCAGGTCCGGCATAGACGTTGACCCGGGTCATCCCGAGGGTGTGGTCGTGGTACCACTTCGTGCCAGCCTCGGTATTCGGGTACTGGAATGTCGCGTATCCCGGGCCCCAGGTAGAGCCAAACGACCTGGCCGCCTTGCGGGCAAAGAAGTCATACCAGGTGCCCTTGGTGGCGTAACCGGCCGGAATATTCCGGGCTTTCGGGAGGTACCACGCCTCCGGGTACCCGTCGCTCTCGTCGCCGACGCCCGCGGCCCCGTGGACATGGGTTACCAGCGGGACCGGTCCCTGATAGCGGCCCGGGGTGGAGTCAAATGCGGGCCGGGCATCACGTCCTGCCGCGCCGCCGCCCGGGTTCGCCCAGTGCAGGGTGGGGTCTACGGGCAGAAGGTGTGGCAGAAAGTTTCCCGACCTGTCGGTTAGCTCGTTGATCCATTTGACCCGGACCGGGCGCCTCCACCCGGCCTCAATGGTGAGTGACGGGGCATTGAAAATCCTCGGCGCCCTGGGGTCCTTTGTCTTCGCCGGGCCGTAGCCCCATACAGTCGTGGCAGGAAGCCCCGGGGGCAGGATCTGCTGGGAGAACTGGCGGACTGCGATCTCGTAGTAGTCAACCGCGGACGAGCCTATCCGCTTTGTCCCGGCCTTGGGCATCGGCGGGGGCACCAGCAGCGCCGTCCGGTACTTCGCTACCTGGGAGGGCGTCAGTGTGCCACCCGGGATTGCCACTGTTCGGACCAGCGTGGGGCTGCCGAACGGATTGGGCAGGAACAGACCTAGTGTTCCGGCAGAGGTGAGCTTCAAGAACAGGCGCCGATCCATCACAAACATCCCTTCGATAGCACTCCAGCCCCCCGGCCTGTCCGCTGACCGAACCTGCCATCCCCGGACGCAGGCTTCTGCCGTGCTGCAGGCGCTGCCGCCTTGAAACACGGGCGAACTTCCAATATGGAGATTTCCATTCGACGCGAACTTAGGGCTCGCTGATTATTTAGTTGGTGTGTCGCGTTTTTTGAGGGTGTAGTTCCATTTGGGGTGCCATTCGTGTCTGGTCAGGGTGCCGCTGTCTTCGAGTTCCACCGTTTCCTTGTCGGGTACTTTCACGCCGGTGGGGTAGATGCCGGTGTCCAGTTCGGCCCGGACCCTGAGCCCGGTTTTGGTGGTGGTTGCGGCGATG
>NZ_JAXCID010000067.1:0-10130 GCF_035985125.1 Arthrobacter sp. CG_A4
AGCCGCACTCGCCCTGATCATGCTCGCCTGCGGACCCGTCAGAATCAAGCTCCCATACCAGAGATAACGGAACCCACATCTCTGTCAGGAGAGCCGAACTATGGTTACAATGCCGGCGTCTATTCCGACTACATCAACAGCACTTGCCACGGTTCCTCTGTCTACACTGATTGGGGTAACAGCATCAGTGTTAACACCGCTCCTGACAAATGGGCGAACGCTTGGCACACCGGAAATACATGGACGCACAACTCGTGGTACTACCGGACCTGTTAGTTTGATCAGTCCATAAGTAATACAGTGCCACCCGGCGAAACAGTATTTTTCGCCGGGTGGTTCCATGCCTTTGTGAGGACCTGTAGTAAAAATGTTGAAATTGCTCGTGAGGATTACATCTTTAGGCATTGCTGTCTTCCTGTCGGTTTTGGGTGGAATCTATATCTCCACCGCCGAAGAAGCATTTCCCAGGGGTAGCGATTTCACTGCGAGCCTGGATTTCTCAAAGATTCAGCTGCCCAAAGACCAGGTCATCTCCCAGCTCGACGCCATGGCTGGTGAATCAGGGCTTCACCTGGCCAAAGTTGTGGCCGATCCAGAGGATTTCTTCAACGGTCGCTCGCTCTATGTGTTCGGCAGCGAAGCGCCGAAGGCGGCACAGGACCTTGCGTGGTTCAAGTCCGGGATGCATGGCCAATTGCTGCCTGCTCATGAGTTGGGGCCGGCTCCCCTGAGTGGGCCTTACGTCTATTCAGGACCTGAGGTTGCCACGACGCAGCTCGTGCAATGGTTGGACGCCCATGGTGTGAAGCGTGTCATTACCGAGAAGAGTGCCTCGGCCGTGCTCAGTCAGGCGCTCTTGAGTACCGGCGCCTGGCTGACTTTTCTGACCTGTCTGGTCCTGCTTATTACTCTCGTTATCTCTTGGTACGTCCTGCGCGCACGGGCCCGCTCACTAAAAGTCCTGTGTGGAGCTCCTGCCGGCAAGGTGGTCCTTGAGGACCTCCTTTCCCTGCTGCGGGTCGTGACTGTTCCTGCTCTCGTGGGATTAATCGGCGCCTTGGCTTTCGTGGCCTTACAGGGCAAGATCTCGTATCTAATGCCGTTTGCACTCACGAGTTCGGCGTTCATCGCCTGCGGCTTGGCGATGATGATGCTCTGCGCTTGGCTTGTGAGCATGATGACTTGGCCGTCCGTGGACGGAATAGCCTCGCGCCTGCCTCCTGAGAAGCATTTCCAACGCATTAGTGAAGTACTCAAGGCGGCAACACTGGTCCTCGTTACGGTGACCCTTCCGGTCGTGGGGGCGTCCATAACTGAGGCGACAAATCTGTCCAACCAGAATGCACAATGGGAATTCCTCAAGGACAACGTTTCGCTTCGTGACTCCATCCGCTCTGACGCTGAGTTTGAGACTCGCCTAGCCGAAAAGCACGATTTGGTGAGCGAGGCTTCAAAGGCCGGCAAATTGACGCTCTCCTACGCTGTCAAACCGGAAGATCTGGGCCTCAAGGGTGCAGCGCCATCCGACTTGGGCGGCTATGACGGCGTGGTCTTCGCAAATTCGAGCTACTTGCAGGCGATCTCCCCCGTCGTAGGATTCACTCCATCGTCTGGAAACCCTCTAGGTGGGCGAGGGGAGAAGATCGCCATCAATGCTCTCCCCACTCCCCTGGTGAACTACCTATCTCAGCAGTACCCCCTCTTGAATCGGGCGGGCACAAACCTCGACGGCATCGAAGAGCGACTGGTGCCCTTCCGCTACACGGGCCAAGAAGACTTCCCCGCCCTGACTCAGGTCCTTGGCGAAATGGTGCATTTCGCCAACCCGCTCGTCATCGTCGTGGACGATCCATCGGAGACTTTCAACGATCATACGATCGGGGCCATGATGTCGACTTCGAATCTTACGTTCAGTGATTCTGAGTGGTTACGCGGCTATCTCGCAGGCCACCCGCTGGGAAACGTCGTTCTTTCCGTCGACCGGATCTCCGACGCCGCACTGTACAACAGCCAGCTACAGAACCAATCTGCAGGCATGAAGAGCCTTTCCTTCACTCTTGTCTTGCTCGCCCTCACTATGAGCACAGCCGTCTCGGCGCTCGTCTACGCCATCTCGAAGGCACGGCGCCTCCTCGTGCAGCGCACCTCCGGGTGGACGTGGCTGAAGTCCCTTGCACGTCGACTCGCGTGGGAAGGATCAATGGCTATCGTTTTGGCTGTCTCAATGGTCTTCGCTTTGGGAGCAGGCGCCCGACCCGAAGTCTGGTGGGCGCTGACCACCGTGCCGCTCTATCTAGCCGTCACGGTCATACTGCATGTCACCTCGGCAAGGGGAGTCTTCACAAGAGTTCTCGCTCGCGCGGCGTGACCAGAAAATTTTCAGGAAAGGATCTCAATGGAAATCACAGCAGAGAACGTTACTGTCGCAATCGCCCACAAGAACATCCTCGGAGGACAGAGTGTCACCGCCGTTCCCGGCCGCACACTGGCCTTGGTCGGACCTAGTGGATGCGGGAAAACGACTCTTCTCAATGTACTGGGGCTTCTCCGTCGCGCCGACGGGGGGCGGGTACTTGTCGGCGATCAAGACGCAACCCGCTGGGACGATCGTCGGCGGCGGAAGTTCTGGCAGCAGCACGCAGCCTTTGTCTTCCAGGACTACGGACTCATCGATGAGGAATCAGTTGAGTACAACGTGGCCCTATCCCAGATATCTCTCTTCGGTCTTCGTAAGCGGCAGAAGAGCCGAATTGAAATTGCGCTCGACCGGGTTGGGCTCACTGGTCGTGGTGGCGAAAAGGTATCAACTCTCAGCGGCGGGGAGAAACAGCGTGTCGGTCTCGCCAGGGCTATGTTCAAATCCGCGGACGTGATTTTCGCCGACGAGCCTACCGCTTCCCTTGACCTTTTCAACCGGAACCTCGTGACCGGTTTCCTCCAGGAAGAGGCAGCGCGCGGAGCTACCGTCGTCATCGCCACCCATGACGAGGCTCTTATGAAAGCTTGTGACCTAAAGCTGCGGCTCGGCTCTGTGGTTGAACCAGTTATGGCGGGTTACGTCGCCCACTGACCCGGTGATACTACGGGCGCGCCCTTCGGGGACGCAGATCCTCACGCTTGATATATAGGCGGCTTATCCAATTTCCCCCTTCGGCGGCCATGGGCTTCGGCCTGCGGCCGCCGGTGTCGCTTAGCCCGCATTCAAGTCTCAGAAGCAACCAACCACCTATAGCGGCCGGTTGCTGGTCCGGAGGCAGGGCTATTTCAAGTCCGGCGAGGACCTTCGCACAGCTCTCTCTGCAACTGCTGCCGCGAACGGAACCGGCGCTTGGGTAAGCCCGGAGCATCTGGCATTCACATGCACCGGCACGTTCGACGAGACTCAGGCCTTCGAGGGCCCAAGCATCTCGATGATCCTTCTGAATGACCACGCCGCGCAGTCCATAACTGGAACCAACGCCCCAGTCTTCGCGTCGTGGGCCGAAGCTGGGGCTTGGAAACTCGCCCAAGATGCACGGGCATCTGTGAGTTGACTGCGCCGGGGGCCTGTGAGTAGCCCAGATCCTCGATGATTTGGGGCTTGGGGACCAACTCGCGGAAGAGTAGCGCCCAAGCCATAGTCGGTTGGCGTCCGCTAACGTTCGTTCGCAAGACACTCCAGTGCATGTTCGAAAAGGCGCGGAAACACAGAGCTCATTTTGTAATACTTGCCGTGTACTCGCCTATGTAACGTTCTACCCGGTTAGTGATACGTTTCCGATATGCGATTCGGATACGGACGGGTTTCAACCCGGGATCAGCACCCCGAGGCCCAACACGATGCCCTGTCCGCGGCCGGCTGCCAGCAGGTCTTCCTCGACACGGCCTCCGGAAAGCTCGCCCGCAGGCCCGAACTGGACAAGGCGCTGCTCTCGGCCAACCGTCCCGGGGACCAGCTCGTCGTCACCAAACTTGACCGGCTCGGCCGGTCGTTGGAAAACCTCATCGACTTGTCCAACACCCTGCAGGAGCGCGGTGTTGACCTCGTCGTCCTTGACCAGGGCATCGACACATCCACCGCCACCGGGCGGATGTTCTTCCAGATCCTCGGCTCGATCGCCGAGTTCGAACACGCTCTGATGTCTGAACGGACCCGCGACGGGCTCGCCGCCGCCAGGGCGCGGGGGCGCACCGGCGGCCAGAAGCCGAAGCTCACTCCCCGGCAGGTGAAGATCGCACGGGAAATGTACGAAGAAACCGGCACCGACGGCAAGCGGGTACGCACGGTGGCGGCAATCGCGGCCGAGTTCGGTGTCACGAGACCCACAATCTACCGTCACTTCGAGACCCGGAAGGGGTAGCCGGGTTCTCTATCCCGGCTACCCCTGGTCGGCTCCGTTTCCGGCATCACTGCCTTCAGGGTCACGGAATGCCCGCCACGACCCGCCGAGGTCGGGGAGCTGGAACGAGTAGTGCCCGTGGACGTTGATGTGCCGGCGCAGGTATGCCGATAGACGGGCCACGTCTTCCTCGGCAATCGGGTGGCCCTGTGCCCGCAGCGTCTCCAGTGCACGGTCGAGATAGACCGTGTTCCAGAGCGTCACGCAGTTCAGCACGAGGCCTAAAGCGCCGAGCTGGTCTTCCTGTCCCTCGCGGTAGGCCCGGTGCAGTTCGCCTTTGCGCCCGTGGAAGATGTGCCGGGCCAGGGCATGGCGGCCCTCTTGAAGGTTTCGCATGCCCTTCATCTCCCGCCGATATTGGGGGTCATCGACGAATGTCAGGACGTGGAGCGTTTTGAAGATACGACCGTAATGAGCGAGAGCTTCGCCAAGGTCGGTAGGACGGCCGTCGCGCTGGAGAATTCGGATGACGTCGTGGGCGGAGACTTCCCTAGTATGCACGGAGGCAACCACGCGCAGGATATCGGGCCAGTGGCGGCGGATCTTGCCCACATCGATCCTGCCCCGGGCGGCCTTGTCCAGAGCGCCATAGTCGGCACCGCCGTTGATACGCCACAGCTTTGCATCCGGCAGATCGGCCAATACGGGCCTGTAGTCAAAGCCCAGGAGAGTAACGAGACCGAACACGATGTCCGAGTACGACCCTTGGTCGGTGACCAGCACCTCCGGGCGTTGACCGCTGTCGGGGCTGATGACCAGATCCACGAAGTGGAGGGTATCTTTGGGTGTTCCGGAGACAACCTTGCCGGACAACCCCACGGACTGGTCAGAAATCATGTTCAGCCAGGTCACACCTTTCTTGCGATGGAAGTATTTCGGGTTGGGCCGGGCATCGATTGTCCGCACGGGCACGAGGAACCGCATCCCGTCGACGGCGGCGACCATCCCCCCGCCCCAGGCCTGAGGGAGGGTAAGTCCGGCCTGGGCATCGATGAGTACGGTGTTCGCTGCGGCGTTGGTCTCCGGACGCAGGTAATGCTGGTCGACATGGGCCAGCCGGCCGGCGGTCAGGGCAGCCACTTCGCCGATCACCGGGGAGAGCCCGACGTTCAGTGCGTGCGCCGTCAGCAGGGCCGCGACCGAAACATGGAGATCAGCAAGTCTTGTCCTGGCCCCGGACACGGCCGTGAACGAGGCCTCGAACGCCGGTTGCCATGCCATCACTTCCAGGATCTGCTCGGACAGGTCCACCTGCGGGATCATGCCGGACAGGCGGCTGCGCAGGTCGAGCAGGCTCGGGCGTTCGATCAGGGCCTCGTCCTTGCCGAGGTGCAGCCTGCCTCCCGTGTCAACGGTGATATCGGTGTTGGTGACCATGCCGCCTGCGGTTGCACGCCACGCCGCGTCCAAGTCCTCCGCCTGTTCGGCCAGCAGGGCGTCCGGACTTTCCGGGAGCAGCAGCGCCCCCAGGGCCGGCCCCTTGGCGGCCTCCCATGCAGGACCCGACAGTAGCTTGGCCCGGGGATCGCAGAACCGTTCGGAGGTCAGCGCGAAGATGTCGCGGTGTCTGAGACCGGCGTGGAAAAGCTCCAGCACGCAGAACACATAGGCATTGCGGTCAACCGTGCCCTCTGGCCGGTCCTTGGCGAAGACGAGTTTCTGCCACCAGCCTGACGGGACGAGCTGCACATCAACCTTGCGGGCATCGAGGTATCCCTTGGGAACCCGTGCCGTCTCCTTCACCTCGAGCAGCTGCGCGAGATCCTCCATGGCCCGCAGGACCCGCTGTGCGTCGGTGGTGGCGCCGAACCTGATGCTTTGGCACAGCATTTTCACGAACCCTCTCACCGAGTTGTACCTCTCCAGGACCGTCGCCCGCCAAGCCCCGTCCGGCCCGGCCTGCGGTGGCGGGGTGATCAGTTCCAGTCCCTCTACCGCCGCCCGGATCTTCGCCCTGGAACCCACTGCCTTTTCGATCATTGCCCACAGCATGCCCAGTGGAATGTCCTCGCCCAGCTCTTCGGCCTCGAACAACACCTCCACCACGGACTTGACCAGCGCGGCGTCTCGGGCCACACGGGGGTAGCGCTTCAGGGTCTCCTTGTCCGCGGACTTCGCCGCCCGCCCGAACAGCTCATTGGCCAGCAGCGCATCGAAGAGTTCCAGGGCATCATCGGTGGCCTTCGTTTCAAGCCATGTCAGCGTGGCCAGCAGGGTCGCGGTTCGCATGCTATCCGGATGCCGGGCAAGTTTCGGCGCTTTTTCGTTCATTCCGGACCGGGCCAACTGCAACACTCGCCGCTTGGATACGCCCGTACCCGCGATATCGATCTCTCCCAGCCGCAGGGCCGCGATTTCGGACACCCGGTCCAGCGCCTTCATCATCGACCGACCCGATGGATCCCTGCGTGGCGGATGACGCCACAAATCCAGCTGAGACCGCCGCCCCTGCCCAGGGACCAGAAGCACGCTATCCAGTGCCGCCGCCTGCCCACTTGTCACCACCGCAGCGAGAGCATCATGTAACCGGGACTCGGCCTTCTTCCTGACGCCGGCCACCTAGTCTCGGAGGGTGCTTACACCCGGCAACAGCACGCGGCGCCCGCGTAGCCAGGCCACCGCCGCGAAAAACAGCGTCTTCGGCCCCGCGTCACTGGTCCACGCCTGCCGGTCCACCCACTCCAATAGCTCCGTCTCCATCGAGGCGTAAGTGACGAAACCGTATACCTCGGCGATCTCCCACTGGTGCTCGAACCGAGTCTGCTTCCGTTCCACGTACCGCTTCACACACGACGGATCGGCCACGCCTACCTGCGCCGCAACAAAATCGACGACAGCGGTCGGAACATCCACGGGATCATCCAGGAAAGCACCCAGATGACGAACGGTCACAAGCTGGAGTCCGAACCCGAGCCGGTTGTGGTCGCCCCTCCGCTTCGCCACCAGCTCGCGATCCAAGTCATCGAGGAAGAAAAACCGATCCAGCACCGACTGTTCCGGAGCTTCGTGCGCATACCGCCCGTACGCCGCCTCTTCGGCAGCCGTTAAATATTCACCAGCCATGCTCTCTCAACGATCGACGCTAGCAATTGTTGCGATCGGTTTGATCCTTAGCGCTACTTTTCCGCGGGATGGTCCTCGACCCCCAGAACCCTTACACAGCGCTGCCGACGCTCAACCTGTTGACCTACCAGATCTCGCGGATGATCACGGACCGTCTGGCCGAGGGTGTCGCCATCGACGAGGACGCGGCGAACATCGACTACACGTTCGACCTTAACGAATTCTTCGCGACGAAAGACAACGGCTTCTTCGAGCACGAGCCTGAGGTCATCAAGTTCCTCGACTGCCTCGCGGCCAACGAGAAGTACCCGTTCTCCACGCCCGAGCTGCGCGATGAGATTCGCCACTCTTTCTGGCTGCTCAACCGCGTCGCCTCGGCCAAAGCACTGGAGAAGCTCCTCAAGAAGCACGACGTCTTCAAGGACTACACCATCATCCTGGCAGCCGGCGACGGACGCTCAGACGAGTCCGACCCGGTCGCAGCAGGTAAGTCCCTCGACAAGGTGCGCACGGCCATCGCCGAGGCGGAGACGTCGAACGGCAAGACCATCACGCTGTCTGTCGGGCAGCTAACCACAGGCGTCACAGTGCCGGAGTGGACCGCGGTCATCATGCTGTCGAACCTGTCCTCCCCGGCCCAGTACATGCAGGCGGCGTTCCGGGCGCAGAATCCCTGCACGTTCGAGCGCGGCGGGCGCGTCTTCCAGAAGCAGAACGCATACATCTTCGACTTCGCGCCCGAACGCACGCTGACGATCTTCGACGCCTTCGCCAACAACCTGCACCCGAACCCCTCGGGCGACCAGCGGGTGCGGCAGGACAACGTCCACCGGCTGCTGAACTTCTTCCCGGTGCTGGGTGAAGACGCTGAGGGTCGGATGATCGAGCTTGACGCCTCCCAGGTCCTGACTTTCCCGCAGGTATTCAAGGCCCGCGAGGTCGTGCGCCGCGGCTTCCTGTCGAACCTGCTGTTTGCGAACGTCGCCGGCATCTTCCGGTACTCCGGGCACTTCAAGGAGATTCTGGACAAGCTGCCCACCGCGAAGCAGGGCAAGGTCAACACCGGGGAGCCCATCGAGATCCCACAGCCGCCGCCCATCACTGACCCCGACGGCAACGTCCAGGTCGACGTGGAGACCGTTATCAACGCCAAGGTCGCCGAGCTCGGTAAGCCCGTCTACAGCATCGAGGAGATCCCTACCCCCGAGCCCGACGCCCCGGCGTCCACGGCGGCGACAGCGATCGCCAGGGTGGTGACCGACCAGACCCGCTCCAAGCGCGAAGAGTTGACGAAGGTCTACGGGCTCACCGCCACGCAGGTCCAGCGCGACATCAAGCGCACCGAGCAGGCCGTGAAGGACCAGATCGAGCGCGCATACACCGAGCACAACATCGCTAGCAAGCACATCGAGGACGAGCTGAAGAACGCAGCCACAGAGGCCGAGGCCCAGGCTGTCGAGGCCAAGAAGGCCGAGCAGGACGAGGCGTTCAAGGCGAACGTCATGACCATCGTCGACAAGACGATGGAGGAGATCGTACCCGAGGTGGTCACCCGCGAAGAGACCAAAAAGGAGCAGGGGCGCGCAGACCATACGATGGACGACGCCCGCTCCCACCTGCGGGGCTTCGCCCGCACGATTCCCATGTTCCTCATGGCATACGGGGACCGCGGCATCCGGCTGTCGAACTTCGACGACTACACGCCCGACGACGTGTTCGAGGAGATAACGGGCATCACCGAATCCGAGTTCCGCCTCCTGCGCGACGGCCAGGAAGTCGCCGAGGAGAACGGCACCGTGACGAGGATCCCGGGCCTTTTCGACGAGACGGTCTTCGACCAGGCCGTCCAGGATTTCCTGGACAAGAAGGAAACGCTCGCCGATTACTTCAACGACAAACAGACCGAGAACATCTTCGCCTACATCCCGCAGCAGAAGACATCCCTGGTGTTCACCCCGCAGTCCGTGGTCAAGACGATGGTCGACACCCTAGCGGAGGAGGACCCGGGGATCTTCACCGACCCGGACAGGACCTTCGCCGACCTGTTCTCAACTGCAGGCTTGTTCTTGATGGAACTCGTGCGACGTCTCGACACCGGCCTCGCCGCGGTGTTCCCGGACCAGGAGGAGAGGCTGCGGCACATCCTGACCTCACAGATCTTCGAGATAAGCCACAACGAGATCCTTCACCACATCACCATCGAGGCTGTCTCCGGCGGTGTACCCGAGCGCAAGGCGTGGATCGAAGGCTCCGGTCACTTCCGGGTTGGGAACCTTGCCCGGATGACCCCGGAGGAGCGGCAGAAGATGGTCGACGACATGCTGACGGAAGGGCACTGACCATGAGTAAGAAGTTCGATGTTGTCATCGGTAACCCGCCCTACCAGGAGGAAGCCCAGGGCGCGGGTACCCGAGACACCCCTGTCTATCACCTGTTCATGGAGGCGGCCTACGAGGTCGGGAAGAAGGCCGTACTCATCACTCCGGCAAGGTTCCTTTTTAACGCGGGATTCACGCCCAAGGCATGGAACGAGAAGATGCTAGGTGCGTGGGTCAGTAATGAGGGTGCCGGTTTTAAAACGCCGGAGGATTAACCGGGGCCTGGTAGGGGTGGCTGGGAGAATTGGGGGTATGGATACTGGTTCTTCTGGCCTGAATGGTTTGTTCGATGAGTCCCTGGTGGAGCGTG
>NZ_JAXCID010000068.1:0-9562 GCF_035985125.1 Arthrobacter sp. CG_A4
AACGCCCGGTCCCATCCCGAACCCGGAAGCTAAGACCCACAGCGCCGATGGTACTGCACCCGGGAGGGTGTGGGAGAGTAGGTCACCGCCGGACACTATTTACACCTCAGGCCCCGACAACGACAGTCGGGGCCTGAGTCATTTAACCCCCAAACCAAAACCCACACCACCAGAACACTCCCGTCCTCGGGCGCCCCGCACGTAAGTCCGTGAGGGAGTGTGGTGGCCGGGCGCGGGTAGAGTTGGTGCCCATGGATAACCTCTTCAGCCACGCCCCTGCTGACGGACCGGAGCCGGCGCAGACATCGGGCCCGGATCCCGTTGTGTGCACCGTGACCGTGCCAGGCGCCGTCGCCCGTGCCTTCGTAGGGTTCACCGAACATACACATCTTTGGTGGCCGATGGAGGAACGCAGCGTCTACGGCGCAGGCTCCTACGTTGAGTTCGAAGAACTGCTGATCCTTGAGACTGCCGATGACGGCCGCTCTGCTATCTGGGGCTCAATCGATGACTGGCAGCCACCGTTGTCGTTCCACGCCAGCTGGCACCCCGGATCATCCGCGATGTGGTCCACCGAGCTCAGGGTGTCGTTCCGGGCCGTGGAGGCGGGCACGGAACTGCGTCTTGTGCATAGTGGCTGGGAAGGCGCCGAAGACCCGGCTGCAGCGCGGGCAAACTACGAGGCCGGCTGGCCCTGGGTCCTGGATCGATTCGTGCGCTTCATGGGCGGCGCCGAGGTGTGAGCCGCGCGGATCTGAGCCGCCTGGAGCCGAGAGCCTATGGCTGCGGAGCCTCCGGACGCAACCCGGCGGGTGCCGCCGACATCGAACAACCGGCCTTGCACTCCGCCGCCCGATTGGCCTCCGTTACAATGCTCCCGCGTTCGCGCGCGGGCAGATCAGGGCGGATGACACAGCGTCAAGCGCCCTGATCTGCACCCGCGGCTTCCGGCTCGCTGCCCGCCGGGGGACGGCGCTCTAGACTGAAGATCGGATTCGACGGAAACTGGAGACCGTATGAGCATCTTGGACGAGCTCACCTCTGCCCTGGGCGCAGCGAAGATCGCCGTGGACGCCTCCACCCTGGCTCTCTACGCCGTGGACCAGGCCCCGGTGCTGGACTATCAGCTGCCGCAGGCCGTGGTCCGCGCGGAATCCGTGGCCGATGTACAGGCTGCCGTGTGTGCCTGCGCAGCCCACGGTGTGGCGCTGGTCGCGCGCGGCGCCGGAACGGGTGTCTCCGGCGGCGCCCACGCCAGCAAGGGCTGCGTGGTGCTCAGTCTCGAACGGATGAACCGCATCCTGGAGCTCAATCCCGAGGACGAGACCGCCGTCGTCGAACCCGGCGTCATCAATGCGGACCTCAACGCGGCCGCCGCAGTGCACGGTCTGATGTTCGCCCCGGATCCGGCGAGCTTCAGGGTGTCCACAATCGGCGGCAACGTCGCCACCAACGCCGGCGGCCTGCGCTGCGCGAAGTACGGGGTGACCCGGGACTCCGTCCTGGCGCTCGACGTGGTACTCGCGGACGGCTCCCTGATCCACACCGGGCACCAGACCTTCAAAGGCGTCGCCGGCTACGACCTCACCAGCCTGTTCGTCGGCTCCGAGGGGACATTGGGGATAGTTGTCGGCATCACTGTCCGGCTCAAGTACATGCCGCGGGAAGTGCACACGATCGCCGCGTTCTATCCGGACTTCCGCAGCGCCGCAGCCGGCGTCCTCGCGGTGGGCAAGGCACGGGTGCAGCCGGCCATCATGGAACTGCTCGACGGCGGATCCCTTGCCCAGCTTGATGGCGCCCACGGCTCGGACCTTGCCTCCCGGGGAGCATCCCTGCTGCTGATCCAGACCGATGGGTATGGGGCCGGGGCGGAGGCCGCGGCCATCCGGCCCCTGCTCGCTGCCGGCGGCGCCGTGGTGACCATGGAGGCCAACGCCGAGGCCGAGCAGCTTGTGGAACTGCGGCGCAACAGCCGCGGCGTGGAAGTCGACGACCAATACCGCGTGGGCGAGGACGTTGCCGTGCCGCGCTCACGGCTGGTGGACTACGTCGCAGAGCTGGAGGCGATGGCCGCGGAGCACCGGGTCCAGCTCAAGGTGGTCGCGCACGCCGGTGACGGGAACCTGCACCCCACGTTTTGGGTGGACCGCGCCGGCAATGCCGTCGACGCCGACGCGATGCAGCGCCTCGGTGCGGCCCTGGACACGTCAATCACCGTAGCCCTCGCGATGGGCGGCACCATTACGGGGGAACACGGGATCGGCCAGTTCAAGCTCCGCTGGCTCGGCCTGGAGCAGAAAGAACCCGTGCGCGAACTGCAGCGCCGGATCAAGGAGCTCTTCGACCCGGCCGGGATCCTCAACCCGGGCAAGGCGATTTAGCCCGGCTGTGCTACGAGGGCGCGCCCCGCGACGGTGTGCCCCGGGCGGCCTGGCGGTACCAGGCGGCCGCTACTCGTCGACGCCGGAGTGTCCGTCGTCGTTATCGTTGCCGTAGCGTGATTCCTCGGTTTCGACCTCGAGGATTTTAAGTAATTCGGTGTCCGGGTTGAGCATAATCGCCGCCTCGTCCCGGCGGTGGCGCAGCTCGGAGTCGATGTAGGACTGCACGGCCTCGGCCAGCGGGATGTGCCGGTTCTCCTTCTCCGACATGTACCAGCGGTGCTCCAGGATCTCATGCACGGCCTCGGCCGGCTCAAGCTTCCCGGACAGGTCGCGAGGGATGGAGCGGACAATCGGCTCGAAGATCTGGCTGACCCACAGATGGGCGCTGTACTCCTCGTCCATGCCGGGATTGTTGTCCGCCCGGAAGGAATCCATGTCGTTCAGGAGCCGGCGGGCCTGGTTCTCCTGCACGTCCAGTCCGGTCAACCGCAGCAGCCGGCGCTGGTGGTGCCCTGCATCCACCACCTTGGGCTGGAGCTGGATGGTGGAGCCGTTCTGGGTGGTCTTGATCGCGTATTCCTCGACGTCGAAGCCGAGTTCGTTAAGCCGCCGGATACGCGCGGACACCCGCCAGCGCTCACCGATCTCGAAGGACTCCTTCTCGGTCAGCTCGGTCCACAGCCGCCGGTAGCTGTCCATAATGAGTTCACTGGTGGCCACCGGATCCACCTTCTCCTCGATGAGGCCGCCGTCGAGCAGGTCCATAAGCTCTCCGGCGATGTTGACCCGGGCAATTTCAAGATCGTACTCGCGCTGCCCGGTGGACAGGTCCGGGTAGAGCTCGCCGGTTTCGGCGTCCACGAGGTAGGCGGCAAACGCGCCGGCGTCGCGCCGGAACAGGGTGTTGGAGAGCGAGACGTCGCCCCAATAGAAGCCGATCAGGTGCAGCCGGACCAGGAGGAGGGCCTGGGCATCGATCAGGCGCGTGAGGGTGTCCCTGCGCAGCATCTGGGAGAAGAGGGCACGGTAGGGCATGGAGAACTTGAGGTGCCGCGTGACCAGGACGGGGTTCAGCGGCCGCCCGTCCGGGCTGGTGCGCCCTGTGATGACGGCGACCGGCTCCACACAAGGGACGTCCAGCCGCGCCAGCTTGCGGAGCATGTGGTACTCGTGGCGCGCGATGTGCTCCGAGGTTTCCTTGATGGCGATGACGGAGCCGCCGAGGTGGGCGAACCGTACGATGTGGCGGGAAATGCCGCGGGGGAGGGCGGCTAGGTTCTCGGCCGGCCAGTCCTCAAGGGCGATATGCCACGGCAGGTCCAGCAGTTCCGGCGCGGTCGCGGCCGCGGTGATGCTCAGCGAACTGGAGGCCAAGGAGTCCTTCGAATCGTTGGCGCTTGCGGCTTCGTAGCGGGGCAACTTGCCCACCTGGCCATAGTCGGTGGGCTCGTCGTGCCACTGGGCACTGTTTTCCTCGGTCATGGGGTTTCCTCGCTCATAGGGCCAATTCTTCCGTACGCTGGGCGGCGGCCCTAACAGGATGCCGGCGAGGATGTTAACGCCCGACGGCGGCCCTCCCCTGGGGAGGACCGCCGTCGGGGCGTGCGGTGGGTGGGCCCACGCCGGTGGGGACTAGTCGGCCAGGCGCAGGCCGGTCTTGGTGTCGAACAGGTGCACGTGGCCCGACTGCGGGCGGACCCAGATAGACTCACCCTTCATCGGGGGGCGGCGGCCGTCCACGCGGGTCACGATGTCGTGGCTCTGGCCGTCCAGGGTGGTGTGGCCGTAGACGTAGGCATCGGCGCCGAGTTCCTCGACGACGTCGACCTCGACCTGGAGGCCTTCGCCCTGCGGTGCGGTCTCGAGGTCCTCCGGCCGGGAGCCGAGGGTCACGGTCTTGCCGCTGGCGACTTCGAGGACATCGTGCGGGACCGGGTAGACGGTGCCGCCAAACTGCACGCCGCCGTCGACGACCGGCAGTTCAAGCAGGTTCATCGCCGGGGAGCCGATGAAGCCGGCGACGAACACATTCTTCGGCTTGTCGTAGAGGTTGCGCGGCGTATCGACCTGCATCAGCAGACCGTCCTTCAGCACGGCGACGCGGTCACCCATGGTCATGGCCTCCACCTGGTCGTGGGTCACGTAAACCGTGGTGACGCCCAGCCGGCGGGTCAGGGAAGCGATCTGGGTGCGGGTCTGCACACGGAGCTTGGCGTCAAGGTTGGACAGTGGCTCATCCATGAGGAAGACCTGCGGGTTACGCACGATGGCACGGCCCATGGCCACCCGCTGGCGCTGGCCGCCGGAGAGTGCCTTCGGCTTGCGGTCCAGGTACGGCTCGAGGTCCAGGAGCTTGGCAGCCTCACGGACGCGCTCGGCGCGCTCTTCCTTGCTGACGCCGGCGATCTTCAAGGCGAAGCCCATGTTGTCCGCAACGGTCATGTGCGGATACAGGGCGTAGTTCTGGAAGACCATGGCGATGTCGCGGTCCTTGGGCGGCATGTCCGTGACATCGCGGTCGCCTATGAGGATTCGGCCGGAGTTCACATCCTCGAGTCCTGCAAGCATGCGCAGGGAGGTGGACTTTCCACAGCCGGAGGGTCCCACGAGGACCAGGAACTCGCCATCGGCGATTTCAATGTTGAGCTTGTCAACAGCGGGCTTATCCGTGCCCGGGTACAGACGTGTTGCGTTATCAAAAGTAACTGTAGCCACAGTTATCAATCCCTTCACCGGCAGGTACGTGCCGGACGATCCGTAGTGAATGGTTTTTTATTCAATTATCAGCACCAATCGTGCTCATATTCCCCGGCCGCAACCGGGGCGTATCGAATGTCGCCGCACGGTACTTGTGCGCCACATCACAACAAGAGTATGTCAGATTTATCGTCTCAGGGCCAAAATGTCCCACATGCTTCGCCGCCGTCAGGCCTTTTTGGGTGCGCTAGGGATCAGACGCCGACGGCGCGCTGCCGCTCCCGCGCCAGGGCTTCCAGCAGCTCGGCGACGTGGACCGGGGCCTCGACGCGAAACTGGGCCTGGGTGAAATCAAGCCCCACCTTCACGCCCACATCGCCCGCGAGCAGGTTGCCCAGGGCGTCCTCATCGGTGGTGTCGTCGCCCGCGAAGACGACGGCGGTGGCGCCCGTGGCCTGCCGGAGGAAGGCAATGCCCTCACCCTTGGAGGCGTGGACCACGGAGCTCTCCAACACGCGGTTGCCGGTCTTCAGAAACACGCCCGGGCGGTCCTGCAGCACGGCACGGGCCGCGGCCACGGCATCTTCGGCGACGTCATCGGCAGCCAGCCGGGTGTGCAGCACGACGCCGGCCGGTTTGTCCTCCAGCAGGGTCCCCGGCGCCTCATTCACGATTTCCTCAAGGTCCCTCCGGACGCCGGCGAGCAGCTCCCGCCGGGCATCGTCGAGGACCAGCGGTGCAGAGCCCAGGCCCAGCCAGGCTTCCGCACCGTGGCTGCCGATCAGCAGGGTCTTCTCTGGCGGGAAGGCGACCGACCGCAGGCTGTCCAGCGCCCGTCCCGAGATGAGTGCCGTCGTCGTCCGGGGCAGTTCGGTCAGCGCGGCGAAAGCGGCCGCCGAGCGGGGGAGCGCGCGCGAGTCCCGGGCGTGGTCCACGAGGGGTGCCATGGTGCCGTCAAAGTCCATGGCGACCAGCAGGTGCCCGGTGCCGGCGACGCGACGCACGGCCTCGAGCAGCTCGGGGGAGAGCGAGAGCGGTGGTTTTTCGGGGGTGGCCTCAGGAGTCATCGCGGATTACCTTCTCTTCAAGGGCGGTCAGGAAGTCCGAGGACCAGAGATCGACGTCGTGGTCCAGGATCTGCTTGCGCATTGAACGCATGCGGCGCCCGGCTTCCGCGGGCTCCATGTTCACGGCCCTCATGATCGTGTCCTTGAGGCCGTCGATGTCGTGCGGGTTCATCAGCAGCGCCTGCTTGAGCTGGTCCGCGGCGCCGGCGAACTCGCTGAGCACCAGGGCGCCGTCGTTGTTGGTGCGCGCCGTGACGTATTCCTTGGCCACGAGGTTCATGCCGTCGCGCAGGGCGGTGACCAGCATGACGTCCGCCGCCAGATACAGCGCCACCATCTCCTCGATGGGGTAGTTGTGGTGCAGGTAGCGGACGGCGGTGTTCTGCATGGTGTCGTAGGTGCCGTTGATATGGCCGACGGTGCCCTCCACTTCTTCGCGGAGCAGACGGTAATGCTCCACGCGTTCCCGGCTGGGGCTGGCAACCTGGATCAGGGCGGCGTCCTCGACCGTGACCTTGCCGTCGGCCAGGAGTTCCTCGTACGCCTTGAGCCGGTGCCGGATGCCCTTGGTGTAGTCGAGGCGGTCGACGCCGAGCAGGATGGTCTTGGGGTTGCCAAGGTCACGGCGGATCTGCCGGGAGCGTTCGATGATCTCCGGCTTGTGCGCCAGCTCGCTGATCTGCTTGACGTCGATGGAGATGGGGAAGGACTGGGCCCGGGCGATGTGGGTGGTCTGCCCGGCGGCGCCCTTGACATGGATCTGCTGCTGCTTGACGCTGGCACCGAGGAAGCGGCGGGCGGAGCGCATAAAATTACCGGCGTCGCCGCTGCGCTGGAAACCGACCAGGTCCGCGCCCAGCAGGCCGTCGATGATCGCCCGGCGCCACGGGAGCTGCGCGAAGATCTCCGGCGGCGGGAAGGGGATGTGGTTGAAGAAGCCGATCTTCAGGTCCGGCCGCGCCTCGCGGAGCATCTTGGGTACGAGCTGGAGCTGGTAGTCCTGGACCCAGACGGTGGCGCCGTGGTCCGCGTGGTGGATGACTGCGTCAGCGAACCGGCGGTTGACCTTGCGGTACGAGTCCCACCAGGTCCGGTGGAACTCCGGCGGGGCGATCACATCGTGGTAGAGCGGCCACAGGGTGGCGTTGGAAAAGCCCTCGTAGAAGAGCTCGATATCCTCCGTGCTCAGCTGCACCGGGACGAGGTCGATGCCTCCGTGACTGAAGGGCAGGACCTGCTCGTCGGGAGCACCGTGCCAGCCAACCCAGGCGCCGTCGGTCTTGGTCATCATGGGAGCCAGCGCGGTCACGAGTCCGCCAGGAGACCGCCGCCAGCCGTCCTGGCAACCGGGCTCATCCGGGGAACAGCGGTCTACCGGCAGGCGGTTGGACACCACCATAAAGTCATAGAGTGCATCCGGTTCCGCCTTGCCGCCGTCCGAAGATTTGCTTTTGGCGCTAACGTGCGGTTTGGCGCGTTCCGTTGTGTTCATTGGTGCCCCCTGGGCTCGCTCGTGGCTCTCAACCCAGCCTAGCCGGACGGAATCTTCGGTGCTATTCGCCTATTGCAGTGCGTGGAGGAAACCTGGAAGCGCAAGTTCCCAGTTTTCTCCCCTAAAATGATGAATTGCCACCCAATGGACCGCCCCAGGCCGATCGACCCGAGGAATTAATGAGCCCCGCAAACGAACCCCGTCAGTCCAAAGCAGAGCGCACGGCCGCCGCGCGCGAGAAAGCCCGTGAGATCCGCGAGGCGCAGCTGAAGAAGGATAAGCGCAACAAGCTGCTGATCGGCTGGGGCATTGTTGCCGCCGTCGTGGCCATCATCGTGATCGTGGCCCTTGTGGTCACCTCGAACATCCAGAACAACGCCCCGGTGGCCGACGAGGGTCCTACCCCTGCCAACGGCAACGTCTACGGTGGCGTCACACTGCTGGCCAACACCGAGGTGGCCAAGTCCGAGCCTGCGACGGTCAAGATCGCCGATCTGCCTTCCGCTCCGGCCACGCCGCCGGCGCAGGTCACCGTGCCCGGCGCCGAGGCCGAGGCGGGCAAGCCGGTGAAAGTGGTTCTCTACATCGACTTCATCTGCCCCGCGTGCAAGAGCTTCGAGGCCCAGTACACCGAGTCTTTGACGAAGCTCCGCACCGAAGGCAAGATCACGGTGGAATACCGTCCGCTCGGCTTCCTGGACCGCCAGTCCACCACCAACTACTCCTCGCGCGCGGCCAACGCCGCCGCCTGCGTCGTCAACGAGTCCCCGGAGAAGTACGCGGACTTCGTCAACGCACTCTTCGCGAAGCAGCCCGTCGAAGGCGGTGCCGGCCTGTCCGACAACGAGCTGAAGAAGATGGCTACCGACGTCGGCGCGAAGAGCATCGACACGTGCGTGGACGGCAAGACCTACCGTCCGTACGTCAAATACACCACCCAGGAAGCCGCCGCCGCCGGCGTCACGGGCACGCCGTCCGTGTTCGTCGAAGGCAAGCAGTGGGGCAAGGGCGATAGTGCCCAGATCCCGTTCGATCAGTTCCTGACGGCCGCGATCGACGCCAAGAAGTAAGCGCAGCGCCTGGCTATGCCAGTTGCGGTCCCGGTCCCGGGTTCGTCCCGGACCGGGGTAGCTGGTTTTCCTTTCCGGCAGCGTCGGTGCCGGGTTTCGTGGCCGTGTTTTTACCACTGGGGGTCCGTGGGCTAACCTTGTCTAGCGCCGTGGCGCCGGGCCCTCATCGTGGCCGGGTGCCGTTTGGTCTGCAGGAATGCCTCCTTAGCTCAGTTGGCCAGAGCACCGCTCTTGTAAAGCGGGGGTCGTCGGTTCGAATCCGACAGGGGGCCCAAAGAACCCCTCCGTTCCGGCAATTTTGCCCGGAACGGAGGGGTTTTTCATGCCGGAAAATAGGTCACGACACGCTTACGACACGCTTTCAGGGAAACGGGAAACGGCGGTCGGCTCGCGGGCTGCATAGGGAAAGCCATGCAGACAAGCAGAAAGACCCTGGGACCGGCAACGGACCAAGGCAACGCTGGCAGTCCCCTCTTGATAAGGGATCTTTTGCTGAGATGGCCAGCGGGCGAAGGCCGTGACTCGAGCGGACCGCAGACAACTGCTGAGGGCGGTCCAGGCTGGTGCAGACGACTTCAGCTGAAATTCAGTCTTGAATGTGGGCGGCATCAGCCGCCTGAGCCGCTCCGGATCCATTTCAATGCCCTGTCCCAGCGGAGATCGTCGTCGGGAACTGTTAGGAGCCGCTCGGCGATAACGTCGCGCTCCACCAGGCCGTGCTTGAGGAGCGAGCCGACGAAGAGGTGATCTTTAGCCCCAATGCCGTTCGGTTAAGGGCTGGGGGCGGGTGTCAAGATCCTCGTGCTGAGTGTCGCCGGGTACGTGCGGCGGTCGATATCGCGTTCCTTG
>NZ_JAXCID010000069.1:0-8685 GCF_035985125.1 Arthrobacter sp. CG_A4
CAAGGACCCAACGGACACGGACAGGCCCAGTAACGTAAGCGTGCGCCTACCGGGAAAGGAGCTTTTCACCGTCGGGTCGCAGCTCCCCGGTGGGTGAAACGTGCCGGTACAGGGTCTGGCGGGTGATGCCGAGCTCGATGCAGAGTTCGCTTACTTTGGTTCCGGGCTGGCCCATGGAGGCCATGGCGAGCCGGAGTTTCGCGGGAGTCATCTTGTAGGGGCGCCCGCCGTTCCGGCCGCGGGCCCGAGCGGACGCGAGGCCCGCGATGGTCCGTTCGGAGATCAGTTCGCGCTCGAATTCGGCCAGGGCGGCAAAGATCCCGAAGACCAACTTCCCGGAGGCGGTGGTGGTGTCGATGGCGGCACCCTGGCCGGTGAGGACCTTGAGCCCGATGCCGCGTTCGGTCAGGTCGTGGACGATGTTGACCAGGTGCCGGAGGTTCCTGCCGAGCCGGTCCAGTTTCCACACCATCAGGGTGTCTTCATGGTCGCGCAGCGCCTTCAGACAGGCGGCCAGTTCCGGGCGGTCATCCGTCTTCCCGGAGGCCTTGTCCTCATACAACTGACCCGGCCCGACGCCGGCAGCCAAGAGCGCGTCGCGCTGAAGGTTGGTGCTCTGGGACCCGTCCGCTTTTGAGACGCGCATGTATCCGACGAGCATGATTTTCCCCTGTCATTTATACCTCCGTATAAGTGACAGCGTGATTCCAAATCGGGGTGGAATCGGAAGGTGTCACTTAACTCGTTATTTATTCTAAGTCATGCAAAGGGTGCCTGATCGTCCGTTTGTGACAAGTGGGCCACAGGTATTTGAAGCTCCGCGAAGGTTTCCCGGAGACCGTGCACGGATTCTTCACTCCGGCATCCGTACGATGCGAAGTCGAAGAGATGCTTCGCGACGACAGGGTCTTCTTTGGCTGCCGCGATGGCGGCGTCGGGGTCTGGGAAGCTGTAGATTTCTGCGACGTCAAGGCAACTGTCAATTTCCGGAGTAGTCTGCACGGAATATACGAAGTCCTCTGCACTGGCCGCAGTAGGTGGGGCCCGGTGCGTCGTGGGGGCGAGGGTGGGCTGAAGCGTAGTGCGAGGATGGGCCGATGAACTCTGAAGCAGGTGTGTGTCTGGACGCCGTTTTGATCGGCGGCCGCAAAGAACGAGCCATCGTCATCGTGGACTACGACACTGGTTGGCCCCAACGTTTCGACGCTCTCACCCAAACGATCAGGGACGCTGTTAGCGAGAAGGCGGTGGCCGTCGAGCACATTGGCTCCACGGCAGTTCCCGGCTTGGGGGCCAAGGCCATGTACCGTCGTGGGCGCCGGAAACCAACAAATTCCGCGAGGGTATGCGCATGACCGCTGCGCCGGCATAGGCCTAGAGCTTGCGACCAGAGCCCGATCTGGCCCACTTTCGAGGCTTCCGTTTTAACGAAGTAACCCCGAGGCTAGGCCTCGGGGTTCTCGATGTATTAGCAAGCGATGCTCGTTCGCTGCGTTGTATCTAGCGTACTACATAATTGGGGAGTGCCCCAACGCGAAAAGACAATTCATGCCTGCCTCGGCGCCCCCAGGCTGGCCCCCTACTTGTCCGCATGCCAGAACGACTTGGAGCAGGCCATCGAGCTCTACGAGTGGAATCTCCAGCTGGGCGCGGCCTTTCAGGAGATCACTATGATGCTCGAGGTGGCTGTGCGCAATGCCATCGACGAGCAGCTGAAGCCCTGGAACAAAGGGCAGAGCCGGAACACCCACAATCCTGGTATCGACTTCACCGATGAATGGATAGCCCATCCTGCCATTCCTCTGCATGGTCTGATGGCCTCGCACTCCAAGAACGCCAATAGCTACGCACAGGCGGCCAGAGGCAAGCGCCCTCCGCATCATCCACGGAAGCACGCGCCCATTTCACATGACGACTTGCTGGCCCAACTGAGCTTTGGGACGTGGCCGAGCATCCTTCCCAATCCGAACCGGCCTCGGGTCAGCACCCCAAAGATCCGCGTCTGGGAAGAAGCAATCGTCCACGCATTCCCTAAAGCCGATCCCGGGGACGCCGGCATACGACAGGTCTGTGAACCCCTGAAACGGCTCCACAACCTCCGGAACCGGGTGGCCCACGGCGAGCAGTTGCTGGAAGTCAACGTACAGGCGCGGTTCAGTGACGTGCTCCGTGTTCTTGCCTTCATTGACCAGGACTTGGCCGACTGGTGTGTCGACGTCAGTCGCGTTCGAGCAGTTCAGAAACAGCGTCCCAAAACGGCGGTGTCATAGCGTCGTAGCAACAACATTGGTTTGAGCGGTGGGAGTTGCTGGTGGTTCGCAGGGCGTTGACGATGTCTGACAGGGCGGATATTGCGGTAGGCATCAAGGCGGGGTGGACGGACCGGCGGATCGGTGCTGATATTGGCCGTGATCACACGATCGTGTGGCGGGAGCGGCGCCGTAATTCCACGAAGACCCGGGGATGCCGGCCGGTCACGGCGGATGTGAACGCAGAGAAGCGGAGGTCGCGTCCGCAGGCCCGGAAGATCGACGGGAATCCGGTGCTGGAAGCCCGGATTCGTGCTGATCTGAAGAGGTCAAGAACGCCACGGCAGATCGCTGGGCGTTTGCAATTGGAAGCGTCAGAGCCCAGCGTTGAGACCATGATCATATCCCCGGATGCCGGAGGCGCTACCGTCTCCCATGAGGCGCTCTACAGGTGGATCTTCGCCCTGCCTAAAGGCGAGCTGGCGAAGGCCGGGATACTGCTGCAATCCAAGCGCACGAAGCGGAAAAGCCGAAAGCCCCTGGGTGAGCGGACCGGCGGCCGGATCATCGGGATGGTCAGCATCGATGACCGGCCCGAGGAAGCCAGTGACCGGCGTGTTCCTGGCGCGTGGGAGGGGGATCTCATCGTGGGTATGGGCGGTAAATCCGCGGTGGCAACGCTCGTGGAACGATCGAGCCGGTTCGTGATCATGCTCGGCCTGCCC
The DNA here is from genome assembly GCF_035985125.1 of Arthrobacter sp. CG_A4. Lineage (NCBI taxonomy): Bacteria > Bacillati > Actinomycetota > Actinomycetes > Micrococcales > Micrococcaceae > Arthrobacter > Arthrobacter sp. CG_A4. Next base: position 2,975 of record NZ_JAXCID010000069.1, read on the forward strand.
GAAGGTAAGAAGGCACACGGCCTGGCGGACGTTCTCATCGACCGGGTGAACGATCTGCCGGCCCTGATGCGGGGCTCCCTGACGTGGGACCAGGGCACCGAGATGGCCCGCCACGCCGCCCTGACCGTGGCCACGGATCTGCCCGTCTACTTCGCCCCCGCATTCACCATGGGAACGGCCAACGAATGAGAACACCAACGGGCTCATCCGCGAATACGTCCCCAAGGGCACAGAGCTGACCAGCCACCAGCCCTATCTGGACTCCATCGCCGACGAACTCAACGACCGCCCACGAAAAGTTCCGGGCTTCTACACGCCCCGGGAAATATTCAACAAGCTACTCAACGACAACGTTGCTTAGACGACTTGACACCGCCGGTTGGGAACACATCAACCTCACCGGGGACTACCTCTGGCGCAACAGTGCCAAGTCCGGCACAGGAAAATTCAGGCCCTGCGCCCTGCCAGCCGACCTTAGCGTACGATTTTTTCCGTTTTCTGAAGCGACCCCTGAAGGAGCCAGGAAATCCTCGAAGGGCACGACCGGTGACGCGTCGGGAGACGGCCTCGAGAAGAGGTAGCCCTGCCCGAAGCGGCAACCCATCTTCAGCAGAAGGTCCAGTTGCCCGGTCGTTTCGATGCCCTCGGCGACAACGTCCAGCTTCAACGAATCCGCCAACCGGATGACGCCTTCCACGATCGCCCGATCGTGTGCGGAGGTTTCGATATCGCGCACGAACGTCATGTCCACCTTCAGCAGGTCGATGTCGAAGGCCCGGAGGTGGGAGAAGGACGAGTAGCCCGTGCCGAAGTCGTCGATGGCCAGGCGCACGCCGATGTCGCGGAGCTCCTGGAACGTCCTGGCCGCGGAGCCGATCGCTTCGATCATCGCAGTCTCGGTGAGCTCCAGCCAGAGTTGGTTCGGAGGCAACCCGGAGCTGCTCAGGGCTCGCTTGACCACCGCGCCGAAGTCGTCTCGGACGAACTGCCGCGGAGACACGTTGACGCTGACGGCCATGCCGCCGTCCAGTGCGGCGGCGGCCCGGCAGGCCTGGCCCAGGACCGTGCTCCCGATCCGCTTGATCAGGCCCACCTCTTCGGCGATCGCGATGAATTCACCCGGCAGCACGAGCCCGCGCTCGGGTCGACGCCAGCGAGCCAGCGCTTCGGTGGCCACGACCGTTCGTTCCCGCAGATCCACGATCGGCTGGTACCAGGTCTCGATCTGGCCCAGGTCGACCGCACTGCGCAAGGCGATCTCGGTGTCCAGCTTTCGGTCGATCCGGCCGCGCAGGTCGTCGTCGAAAACTTCGTAGCGCGCGCGACCGCGGTCCTTCGCCAGGTACATGGCCTGGTCCGCGTTACGCAGGAGCGATTCAGGGTCGTCGTGGCCGACGCCGAAAGCGATGCCGATGCTGGCATCGACGGATGCGATGTGCTCGCCGATCAGGATCGGCAGGGCGATGGACTTCTGGAGCGCATCCGCGAGCTGCGCGACGTCCTGGCTGCTGTCGACATCGGGGCAGACGACGACGAATTCGTCTCCGCCGATGCGAGCCACCGTGTCCGACGCCCGAGTACCGCGGCGCAGCCTCGCGGCGACTTCGGACAGGACCGCGTCGCCGGAGTGGTGCCCGAGGCTGTCATTGACGACCTTGAACCGATCCAGGTCAATGAACAACACGGCGACTCCGCTGCCGTGGCGTGCCGCCTGGAGGAGCGCCTGGGCAAGCCGGTCCAGCAGCAGCAGCCGGTTGGGCAGGTTGGTGAGCGGATCGTGAAAAGCGAGGTGCTCCACGCGGGCCTCGGCCAGCCGGCGGGCCGTGATGTCCTCCAGCTGGTACAGGAGGCCCCCCACGTGTTCGCCTTCGTGGATTTCAGCGACGCTGACCTTCACCCAGGTCTCCTCGGAGTCGCTGCGGCGCATCCGTCGATCCACACGCTGCCGAGAGCTCTCCAGCGGCCCGGCCGGCAGGTCATCCGGGCCGGCGGTTTCGAGCGGCATGAACACCGCCTCGATGGGCTGGTCCAGCACCCCGGTCGACCGGCCGGTCAGATCGAAGAGGCGCCGGTTGGCTTCCAGCACCCGGCCGTCGAGCGACACGATGGCCGTTCCGAGAGGTGACCAGGCGAAGGCCGCCTCGAACCGCGCCCGGGCGGCCGTCGCCGACTCCTCCGCGGCACGCAGGGCGGTCACGTCCGTGACGCTGGCCAGGTGTCCGGTCACGGTTCCCTTGTCGCGAATCGGCGTGGTGGTGACCTGCACCGAGTTGACCTGCCCGTCCGGCGTGCGAAAACGGACCGTGCTCGAATATGCGGTGCCGGCGGAGACGCACTCTCCCCACTCGGTGAGCACCCGGTCGACGTCGTCGGGGTGCAGCGCTGAGGACCAGCCGCTGCCCAGGGACTCGTCCAAGGTCAGTCCGCTCATGCTGAGCCACTGGTCGTTGGCGGTGAGCAGCCCTCCCCCGGCGTCGAACTGCACTATGCCTACCGGTGCAAGCCGCACGAGCGCCTGGAGAGCGTCCGCTGTCTCAGCCAGCTCCCGGGTCCGAGCCGCGACCCTGGTCTCGAGCGTGTGGACCTCGGATTCAAGGATCGCTCGATGGTTCTCCAGCAGGTCGCTGAGCTCCTTGAGCCGCAGGAGGTTACGCACCCGCAGCCACAGCTCGGTCCGGTCGACGGGTTTGGTCAGGAACTCCTCGGCCCCGGCATCCAGTGCCGCCAGCCGTGCCTCGCGGTCGCTCTGCGCGGTCACCATGATGATCGGGATGTTGCGGGTAGCCGGATCGGCCTTGACCAGGCTCGCCACCTGCCGCCCATCCAAGCCGGGCATCATGACATCCAGCAGGATCAGGTCCGGCGGGTCCTCCGCAATGGAGTCCAGTGCCTCCTTGCCACAGGAAGCCGTACGCGTGACATACCCTTCGGGCCCCAGCAGAGCCTCAAGCAAGCGCCGATTCTTCTGCTCGTCATCGACGATGAGGATGGTGGCCGGCGATCCCGACTTAGACACTGCCGACACCAGCGGCAGTCGGCAGCCCCTGCGGCAGGAGGCGCTCGATGACGGCATACAGCTCTTTGTATCGCAACGGCTTGACGAGGAAAGCGTCACAACCGGCGCTCTGGCTCCTCTCCTGGTCTGCCTTCATCGCTAGCGCGCTCAGCGCCACGACCGGAATGGACGCTGTCTCAGAATCCTTCTTCAGAATCGCCGTTGCTGCAAGGCCGTCCATGCCCGGCAGCTGAATGTCCATGAAGATCAGGTCGGGATGCTGTCCGCGTGCCAGGCTCAGCCCAGTTTCCGCGTCGAAGGCCGCCAGCACACTGTGGCCTGCAGTGCTGAGGAACATGCTCGTCAGCTTCATGTTCGCCAGATTGTCCTCGACGACTAACACCGTGGCCATCAGAACCTCCTCTTAGAGTCGCGGCAGAGCACGTCGGACCTCGCCCAAGAAGTCGCCATGGTTGAAACCGGCCTTCGCGAGAATGTGAATGGTGTGGTCCGGGTCGACGTTGAGGACCTCCAGGTCACGTGCCGTGACCTGTTTGGCGGTGATGACCAGGATCGGGATACCCACCGTTCCCGGGTCAGACTTCAGCGCGTGGACCACGTCGTACCCGGTCACTTCGGGCATCATCAGGTCGAGCAGGATGAGGTCAGGATGCATCCGACGCGCCAGGACGATGGCCTCCTGCCCGCCGTAGGCCCGCACCGTCATATAGGCAGGCGCCGGTAGGAACGCCGCGATCACCTCGACCGCCTTCGGGTCGTCGTCAACCACCAGCACCGTGCAGGCCTGGCGCTGTTCCCCGTCGAAGCCCAGGTGCGTCAGTGCCTCCTTCAGCGCGGAGCGGCTGATCGGCTTCTCCAGGACCGCCGCTGCCCCGCCGGCCAACGCCACTGGTGGCCCCGATGTTGTGCCGGAGATGACCACGACCGGCACCTTACCCAGGGCGGTGTCCTTGCGGATGGCCGAAAGGAATTCCCACCCGCCTATCCCGGGCAGCTGGATGTCGACCGTGATCAGGTCCAGGCACTGCTGCGGTGCCATCTGGAGCGCCTCCTCAGCACTTGCCGCACGCAGAACCGAAAAGCCATCAGCCTCCAGAAGAACGCGCACCAGCTCTGCGGCCTTGTCATCGTCCTCAACCACCAGGGCGACGCGCTCGTTGACTTCGGGAACTGGCCACGCCTCTACCAGCACGTCATCGTGATCTGCTGAGGCCGGCTCAGCAGGGCCTCGTAGGGGGATCCAGGCCGCGAAGCACGCCCCTTCGCCCTCCTTGCTGGCCATGGCCACGGTCCCGCCGAGCAGCTCAGTCATCTGCTTGACCATCGCAAGGCCCAGCCCGGTGCCCTCGAACTGGCGCGCCAGGGTGCTGTCGATCTGGGTGAACGCTTGAAACAGCTTGGCCATATTCTCCTGGGAGATACCCATGCCGCTGTCGGTGACGCGGATCTCCAGGAACTCGGCGAACTCGGTGGCGGCCAGCTCAAAGCTACGCACCGGCCAACTGCCCTCCAGTGTGCCGACGACGCTTCGCGGCACGGGCCGGGCACGCAGCGACACTCGCCCGCCCTGACTGCTGAACTTCACCGCGTTGGACAGCAGGTTGTACACGATCTGCTTGGTCTTGCGCATATCGAGCTGGCTGACGCCGAGGTGTTCGTCCAGCTCCAGGTCAAGACCGATGCTGTGCGCCGCCGCCTTCTCCCGCACGATGGACAAGGCGTTGGACAGGAACGGGCCCACGTCCACCGGCTCCAGCTCGAGGTTCATCATTCCGGCCTCGACCTTGGACAGGTCCAGGATGTCGTTGATCAGCGAGAGCAGGTGCTGGCCACTGGTGAAGATATCCCCGATGTACTCACGCTGGCTGGCGGTCAACTCCCCCAGCAGGCCGTCCTTGAGCGCCTCGGAGAACCCGATCACCGAGTTCAGCGGGGTGCGCAGCTCGTGGCTCATCGTCGCCAGGAACTCCGACTTCATCCGGCTCGCATGCTCCAGCTCAACATTCTTCTCTTGCAGCGTCAGCTCGATGCGCCGGCGGTCGGTCACGTCGCGCGCAGCCGCGAACACCCCTTGCAGTGTGTGGTCCCGGTTGTGGAACGTCGCGGCGTTGTAGGACACGAAGGTCTCCCCGCCGTTGCGGGCCCGCACGGTGAGCTCGTAGTCGCTGACTTTGTGCTCAGCCAGGACCCGTGCAATGCCCGCGTCGGCTCGTGCCGGATCAGTGAAGAAGTCCCTGAATGGGGCGCCGATCAGCTCAGCGCGCGAGCACTCAGTCAAGGTCATCATCTGCTGGTTGACGTCGGTGATGGTGCCATAGGGGTCGGTCGTCATCAGCGCGTCGATATTCGACTCGATCAGCGAACGAGTGTAGAACTGCTGATCCCGCAGCTGCTGGTCCAGCAGCGCCTGGGCCGCCTCGACCTGCTTGCCGACAGTGTTGTCGGTGCCGATCAGCAGGTAGCCGATGATCTCCTCTCCCGCATCACGCAGCGCGGTCACCGAGACGATGGCCGGGAAGCGGCTGCCGTCCTTGCGGACGTAGGTCAGCTCGTAGTTGTCCTCGATGCCGCGTTTGGCCTTGTAGACGAGCGCCTCGAATCCGGGCTCGATGGGCGTGCCCAGCTCCGCGCTGAGCTCCGCGGCCCGTTTGATGAGCTCGCGCGGGTCGGACATGTCCGCGGGGGTGATCCGGTT
>NZ_JAXCID010000070.1:0-8663 GCF_035985125.1 Arthrobacter sp. CG_A4
ACAAAACCTTCAAGACCGACGCCGTGAAAGCCGACATGCTCGTCGGCATCGCCAAGATCACCGTCAACACCAAGTAACACCCACCGCACCAGCGGTGAACGCCACGGATCCCTGGTCCGTGGCGTTTTCGGCTGGGCGCTTAGACTCGACGCTTAGAATGGTCCCAGACGGCCGAGGAATGGCGAAGTGATCCAGACATGAACAAGCCCGATCCGCAAAGGCTCACCGAAGCCCTCGCTGCGAAGTTTGCCTCGCCGACGCGCAGCACGCGTCTGACGGTTGTCCTGGGCCGCTGGCTCGGGATCAGCTTCACCATCTGCTTCCTGACGGGTTTGTTCAGCCACGGGCTGCAGAATCCGCCGTCGTGGATGTTCTTCCCCACCCGTCCGGTGTGGATCTATCAGCTAACTCAAGGCCTGCACGTGACTTTCGGAATCGCCGCGATTCCGCTGCTGCTGGCGAAACTTTGGTCTGTGTATCCCGAACTGCTCAAGTGGCCGCCGGTGAAGTCCGTGGTGCACGGTCTGGAGCGCGCCTCAATTGCCCTGTTCATCGCCTCGTCCCTGCTGCAGCTGACCACCGGACTGATCAATACATACAAATGGTATCCGTGGCCGTTTCCGTTCCGGGAGACCCATTATTGGCTCTCCTGGGTGATCTGGGGATCGCTCCTGTTGCACATCGCGGTCAAACTCCCGGCCATCTCGGCGCATTGGCGTTCGCGGCCGGCATGCGGGGAAACCGCCGTCCCGAAGGCTGCCGACGGCGGTGGTGCAGCCGCCGCCGTCGGGCTTGTTCCGGGCACAGACAGCACTGCACCCGGCCGCTGGTCGCGACGGGCATTCCTGACCGGTGTTGCCGCAGCGACAGGAACGCTTGTGGTGACGACGGCGGGACAGTCGTTCGCCTGGCTTGCACCGGCAAACTTGTTCGCCCCGCGCAGAATGGAAACCGGGCCCCAGGGCGTGCCGGTAAACCGGACCGCAGCCGAAGCCAAGGTGACCGAACTGGCGAAATCCTCAGCCTGGGCGCTCATGGTCCGCTCGGGCTCCTCAAGCCGCTCCTTCACGCTTGCCGAGCTCCGCGCGCTGCCACAGCACAGCCATGATCTGCCGATTGCGTGCGTCGAGGGGTGGAGTCAAATGGCAACCTGGCGGGGCGTGCGCGTCCAGGACCTGCTCGCAGCCGTCGGCGCTCCGGCCGCCGCTGAACTGCGGTTCACCAGCCTGGAACCGGAGGGTGCCTACCGGATCATGAACATGGCCGCCGAGTACACCCGGGACGATAAAACTCTGGTGGCCCTTGAGCTCAACGGCTCGGAGCTCGACCTTGACCATGGCTACCCTGCCCGAATCATCGCCCCCGGCCGGCCCGGGGTGCTTCAGACCAAGTGGCTGCAAAGTATGGAGATCCTGTGAGAGCGTCGACGACCGTCAGGGTTTCCCGGATAGCGCTCGGCGCCGCCGGCACGGCAATCATCGGCTACGGGCTGCTGGGCCTGCCGACCCAGCTGGGCCCGGAGCAGCTGATCGGCCTGCTGATCTGGCTGGCCGTTGCGGTCCTCCTTCACGACGGCGTCATAGTGCCGCTCTCCACCCTCGCCGGCGCCGGCCTGACACGTGCCGGGTCAAGACTTCAGCGGCCGTCGGCTGCCGTGCTGCGTGGTGCCCTGCTGACGGGAGCCGTCATCACCCTGGTGGCGGGGATCCTTTTGAAGGCTCAATCCGTGGCCCGGTCCAGCACCGTGCTGGAGGCCGACTACGCCGGATATTTCCTGTGGTTCTGGGTGCTGCTGGTTCTTGGTACCGCTGCCGCTGTCTTCGTCCTGGAGCGACGCGGACGGAGCCGGCAGGGACGCACAACGGCCTGAAGTGACTGCCCACCCCGGGGTCCGGGGTGTGAGGCAAGGGGCCCGGTGGCGTGGGTAACGGAAGCATAACAAAGAAGATAACTTCCCGATGCGGCCCGTCCTGGGTGGCTGTATCTCCGAAGTACTGGTGAAAGACACAGCAGCCCGGTCCACGGAGTTCCACGGAACGAAGGGCAGCTATCCACCTGATCCTAAGGAGCTTTTCCATGCGTACGTCAACTAAGACTTTCCTGAGCGTGGCCGCTGCCGGTTCGCTCATGTTCTCCCTCGCCGCGTGCAGCCCGGCCGCCCCGTCCTCCTCGGCGCCGGCTGCCTCGTCCTCGTCCGCGGCCCCCGCTGAGAAGGCCAAGCCGCTGGCCGCGATCCCGGCACTGACGGGTACCTCCACCGCGGTGAAGCTCGATGCCTCCTTCGCCGCGGCCTTGGAGAGCCTCAAGCTCACCCCGGGCGTGGTGGGTACCGCGGCGCTGACCGACGGGTCGCTGATCTTCCCGATCAGCGGCGGCAAGGTCGATTACTACGATCCCGCCAAGGACTACCGCCCGTTCGTCCAGGGCCTGATCAGCCACGCCGGTTCCGGGTTCTCCCTCACCGCCGGTGAGACCAAGGTGGACCTGACCAACTTCACCATCGACCCGGGCACCTCCAAGCTTTACGGCGACGTCGCGGTCAACGGCGAGACCGCCGCCAAGCAGGCCTACATCTTCAACCTCGACGGCTCCACCCTCAAGCCCCTCCAGGCCGCCGGCGACACCGCCGTCCTGGAAGGAACCCGGGTGCTGATCTCCGACACCGCGGCCGGCCTGCTGAACAAAACCTTCAAGACCGACGCCGTGAAAGCCGACATGCTCGTCGGCATCGCCAAGATCACCGTCAACACCAAGTAACACCCACCGCACCAGTGGCGCCAGGAAGTGCCGGCAGGAAGTGCCGCCTGAAACGGCGGCGGCAGTGCATAACAGGAAGCCACGGACCTTGGGGGTCCGTGGCTTTCCTGTTAGCCCCCGGGCCAGCTCTATTCGCCCCGCAGGGGGGCGGCGGCGAATTCCCGCATGCCTTCGTCAAAGCCCACGGCAGGGGCCCAGCCCAGTTCAGCTTTGATCAGCCCCGAGGACGCGGTCACGTGGCGCACGTCCCCGAGCCGGTACTCGCCGGTCACCACCGGGGCCGGACCGGCGCAGAAGGTACTCAGCGCCGTGGCCACGTCACCGATGGTACGGACCTCGTCCGCTCCGACGTTGTAGGCGCGGAAACCCGGTGCGCTGGGGCCGGCCAGCGACTCGGCAGCGGCAATATTTGCCGCTGCGACGTCCCGGACATGGATGAAGCTGCGGCGCTGGGCGCCGTCCTCGAAGACCCGGGGAGCCTCGCCGCGGGCCAACGCTGAACGGAACAGTGACGCGACTCCGGCGTAGGGCGTATTCTTCGGCATTCTGGGGCCGTAGACATTGTGATAGCGCAGGGCGACTGCCGAGCCGCCGGTACTTCGGGCCCACGAAGCGGCAAGATGCTCCTGGCTCAGTTTCGATGCGGCATAGACGTTGCGCGGATCCAGCGGTGCATCCTCGGTGACCATCGCGGGGATAAGGACGGCCCCGGTCTCGGGGCTTCGGGGATCGTAGACGCCGGCCCGCAGGTCAGCCTCGTCGCGGGGTCCGGGCCTGACGGGACGCCCTGTTTGGGCGTCGGCGTAAGCACCCTCGCCGTAGACCACCATGGACGAGGCCAGGACCAGCCTGGTGCTGCCGTGCCGTTCCATCGCAGCCAGCAGGACGGCGGTGGCGTAATCGTTGTTGCGGATATAGTCCGGCGCGTCCGCGAAGCTCACGCCGAGCCCCACCTTCGCGCTTTGGTGGCAGACCATGTCGATCCCGCGCAGCGCGGAATCGACCGTGTCCGGCTCCGCGACATCGCCGACCAGGAGTTCAACCTGCGGGTCGAACACGGGCGGCCGGGGATGAAGACCGGAGTCCAGCGAGTCCAGCACCCGCACCGTCCATCCCCTGGCGAGGGCGGCCTCGACAATATGGGAACCGATGAACCCGGCGCCTCCCGTGATGAGAAGTTTCATCGGCCGGTCACCGCTTCCTTGACTGCGGGGAGCGCCATGATCCGGCGCACCGCTTCCTGATCCATCAGCGGGCGGGGGGAGTAGTCATCGCCGATTGCCGCGACGGTCGCTTTGAGCACGGCCAGGACATTGCCCTGGGCATTCTTCAGCCGGGCGAAGACGGCGTCGGCCGTCACCGGATCCGAGCCGTCGTGCCCGGTGTCGGAATCGGTGATGAAGGCCAGGTTGGCAAAGCCCATGTTCAGCTCGGCGGCCAGAACGGGTTCCGGGTACTGGGTCATGCTGATGATGTCGGCGCCGCCGCTGACGTACCAGGCCGACTCGGCCCTGGTGGAAAAGCGTGGTCCGTTGATCACCACCACCGTTCCCTGTGGGACGTAGGACAGGTCGTGGGCCGCAAGGGCGGATGCCAGCTGCGACCGCAGTGACGGGCAAAACGGTTCCGAGGCCGGCAGGTGCTGGACACCGGCCGGGGAGACGCCGTCGGCCGAGGTGCCGTCGAAGAATGTGTCGGCCCGTCCCCAGCTGCGGTCAATCAGCTGGTCCGTCACCACGAACGTCCCGGGCCCGAAGCCTTCCCGCAGGCCTCCGACTGCCGAGGATGACAGCACCGCCTCAACGCCGAGGCTCTTGAGCGCCCAGAGGTTGGCCCGGTAGTTGATCTTTTGCGGCGGAAGCGAGTGGTTCCCGCCGTGGCGGGGGAGGAACGCCACCGTGCGCCAGGCGACGTCTGCCAGTGTCACGGGCCCCGACGGCGGCCCGTACGGCGTGTCGACGTCGATCGTGGCCCTGACAGTTGCTCCGGGGAGCCGGTAGGTGCCGGAGCCGCCGATGATGCCGATGCGCGCCTGCGGCGTGCCGGGAAGTGATGTGTCCATGATGCAATCCTGCCATTCGGGGGAGTTTGTGGTGGACGGACAGCTGCTGGTCACTGGGCTGAATCCACCCTGTCCGGCACGTCGGAGCTGAGGCCGGCGACGGCGGCCTGCCGGACTTCGGCGCGGCGCCGCCACCAGATACCGGCCGCGATGGCGGTTGCGGCCAGAAGAAGGACCGTCTGGTTGAGCGGAAGACTGAACGGGTCCTCGGTGGGGACCAGGTAGAGGAAGTCCAGGGCGAGGAGCACACCGACGAATTCCCATCGCCTGCTCAGGATAATGAACGGCAGTAGCATCAGGGCATACCAGGGGTAGGTGGGGCTCACAATCAGCAGCGTCAGCCCGATCATGACCGTTTGCTGCTCCCAGATATTCGCCGCGCGGGTCCGCCGCAGCACGGCGAGCGCGACGACGGCCAGGGCAGCTGCGCTGAGTACCTGCGGCCAGGGGCCCGTAGAGACGAGTTGGGCGAGCCCGAAACGGCTGCCGCCGGTCTGGCTGTAATTCTCTTCCTTGAGGTAGCCGGGCAGGAAGCCCAGGACGCCGACGCCGGCAGCGGCCACATAGGGCACGTAGAGGAGGGCGAAGGTCCCCAGTGCCGCGGCGATGAACCGGGCCGGGCGCCGGAACAACAGCGCAGGGGCCGCAATGACCGGAATGAGTTTCGTGGCCACCGCGGCACCGAACGCCGCTCCGGAGCGCAGCGGCTTGCCGCCGGCCAGCAGCATTCCGGCGGCCAGGATCAAGGCGCCGCCCAGCAGATCGACGTGGGCGTTGTTCACGGCTTCAAGCTGCACAAATGGGCTCCACCCCCAGACTGCGGCCACATGCAGTGGCAGGCCGCGTTGGGCGAGGACGCGGAGGAGCATCAGCCCGACGGCCAGGCTGATGAGCAGCCCGCCCAGCTGGAACGGGAGGTAACCGACCCAGTCCGGGACGGCGGCGCGCACGCCGAGGAAGTAGATTTCGGACGTGGGCGGATAGATGGTGGGAACGTGCGGCCGGTTGATGGCCGTGCACAGCGGGTTCCCGGACGGATAGCCGGAGGCCGCAACGGATTCCGTCCCAAACAGGTCCTTGGCGCAGACCGGCCCGCCGTCGTCGCCCGAATCGCCGGGCAAGAACAGCCAATCCGGCCTGAGGCCGCTCAGGGTCTCATCTACGGGGACATGCGAATAGGGCGAGATTCCGGCCTTTTGAACGATCCCGTCCCAGGCATAGCGGGCAGAATCGTTGCTGGTCCGGGGTGGTGCGCTCACCGCGACGAGGCCCAGCAGCACGGTCCCGGCGATGATCACGGCACCGACCCGGCGCCGGGGCACGTCACGTAGGAGACTGACCGCGCCGATCAGCACCATCCACGACATGCAGGTTCCGAGCATAGGGGCTGAATCGATCGGATTTCCCGGGAGTACCATCCACCACAGCAACCCGGCACTCAGAAGGAACAGGCAGGGCAGAATGACGAACAGCCTGAGCCGGGTGCCGGATGCGCGGGTTGATGGGGTGGTGATGCTCACCCGGGAAACCTGCCCGGTTCCGGAGCGGGCGTGAGGCGGCAGAAGACGCGGCCCTGAAGGCGTTGAATGGAGGCAACGGTCCACCCGCTGCGCAGTGCCCGGGACAAGAGACCCGCGGTGCCCGTTCGTGCCCAGTTGAAAGGCTCGCTTTGGTTCCCGTCGGCGTCCTCCAGCACGGCGGAATAAACGGTGTCCATGTCCTCGTCGGTTTCGACCTCGACCAGCAGGGTCCCGCCAGGAGCGACGAGTTGGCGGCATCGCCGGAGCAGGGACGTGATGCTTCCGCCGATGCCGATGTTGCCGTCGAGCAAGATGACGGATTGCCAATGACCGGCCTGGGGTACCGGGGAGAAAACCGATTGTTCGAGTGCTCGCGCACCGCGGCCGCGCGCCCGGCTGACCGCCTCTGCGCTGATATCGATGCCCAGGGCCGCCAGTCCCATCCGCTGGGCAGCAGCCAGCAACCTGCCCGGGCCGCAGCCGACGTCGAGCACTGGCCCCTGAAGGCCCTGCAGCAGTGAGCGCTCCAGCAGGCTGGCGTCCTCGCACCAGCTGCGTACATCGAAGGCCACGGGGGCTGCGTTGTGGTGCTCACTGTCCGGCCGCAGCGTCAGGGTGCCGGATCCGTCGGCAAGCGCCCGTGCATAGGGTTCACGGTGGCCCTGACCGAAGTGGGCCACGCCGGCGGCCGTCATCGCGTCACCCCGGCCGCGGGCCGTGAGCCCAGTCCCACGACCGCGGCTTCATTCACCGCGCGGGCGAATTCGGTGCCGGGAATCTCGCCGGCGATCGTGAGTGCATCGCTGAAGTGGTCCATGTCCCGCAGTTCGGGAAGCATTCCCACCCTAAGCCCGGCGGCGGAGAGGCGGGCGAGCTGCTGGGCTCCGGTGGTGTGAGTGGACATCGGCACGCCCCGGATCAGTGCTCCGTCAGGCCGGCGCAGCGCGAGGGCCCAGAAACCACCATCCGTTGCCGGACCCAGCCAGGCATCGTGAACTGCGGCGTTCGTGGGCCAATCATGGAGCAGCGGCGCCAGATGGTCCGCTGAAAATTGGGGGGTATCCATGCCGATGATCAGCAGCGGGCCCGTGGCCGCATCGCAGATGGCAGCCAGCCGTTCGTCCAGCCCGCCCGAGGCCTGCTGCACAACGGTGAAATCAGCCGCGTCCTGGGTGGCCGGCGTTCCGTCCATGACCAGGAGTCTTCTGCTCACCGGGAGGAGCCGCACCGTAGCCAGGGTGCGGCTGAGACTCAGCTGTGCCAGGGCAGCGGCACCTTCCGGTGTGAGCGGAGGGCTGAGCCGGGTTTTGACCTTTCCCGGCAGGCACTGCTTGGCAATGACTGCCACTGTCAGATCGATGTTGTTGCTCATATACATTATTCGTTGCCGGCGCTGTCTCGGACCGGTCCGGAGCCCGTGGACGCAGCTGCCGCTTTGAGCTGCGCGGACATGTCGCGCACCGCTGTGAGCGTTCCGCGGAGCGTTCCGGTCACCTTCGATTTGCCGGTCCGGGGAGCGTACGGCACGGGGATTTCGATGAGCCGCCAGCCGCGCAGGCTGGCCTTGAGGAACATCTCCAGCGGGTATCCGCTGCGGCGGTCCTCCAAGCCGAGGGACAACAGCTCAAGGCGGCGTCCTGCCCGCATCGGTCCGAGATCCGTTACCCGTTCACCGGTCAGGCGTCGTAGCCTCCATGCCAATACCACATTGGCGATGCGGGCGTGGAAGGGCCACGCGCCAGGCTCAGGCTGGCGGCTCCCCAACACCAGATCGGCGCTGCCGTCCAGGACGGGCGCGAAAAGCTCGGGCAGTTGCGCCGGGTCCAGCGAACCGTCACAGTCACAGAAAGCCACGAATTCTGCGGTGGCTGCGAGCAGGCCCGCATGGGCGGCTGCCCCGAAACCCCGCCGTTCCTCCCGGACCACAACCGCTCCGAGAGTGGCTGCGAGCTCGGCGGATCCATCCGTGGAGCCGTTGTCGACCACTATGGCCCGGTATCCCTCGGGAAGGCGGGACAGCACCCATGGCAGGGCGCCTCTTTCGTTTAAGCACGGCAGAACAACATCAACCATGGCTTCGCTCATTTCAGTCACCTTTCAAGGCTACGGCTGTCCCGGGAGTGCTGAGACCGCAAATCCATAGGGTATGCGCACGGAAAAGTGCCGCGGATCCTCCGGTGGAGGGTCCGCGGCACTTCCTGCCGCCGCTTCGGGCGGCACTTCCTGGCGCCGCTGGTGCGGTGGGTGTTACTTGGTGTTGACGGTGATCTTGGCGATGCCGACGAGCATGTCGGCTTTCACGGCGTCGGTCTTGAAGGTTTTGT